>JAFGVJ010000086.1 GCA_016938055.1 Prolixibacteraceae bacterium | reverse complement strand
CATCGGGCGTCCGGATCAATTTGGCCGACAATGATGAACTGGACAATCAGTTCAAAAAAATGAAATAATTTGAATGAACAATACCGATGCATTAAATATTTACAATCAAAAGCTCGAAGAGCCTGAATTCAAGCGGATCCAGGATTTTATGCTGAACAATTTGGGCGTGAAGTTAAGTCCGATCAAAATTGTAATGGTCAATTCGAGGCTGGTTAAAAGGTTGAAAATGTCGGGCATCTATAATTTTCCCGATTATCTCAATTATGCCCTTTCTCCCGAAGGAAAGCGAAGTGGTGAATTGCAGTGCATGATTGATGAACTCACCACCCATAAAACAGAGTTTTTTCGGGAACCGGAACATTTCGACCTGCTCAGGGAAAGAGTACTGCCTGAGTTTATTCAGAACAAGCAAAGTTGGTTGAAAATATGGAGCGCAGGATGTTCTTCGGGCGAAGAAGCATATACCATGGCCATGGTGCTGCAGGAGTTTAAACAGGTGCATACAACATTCGATTATTCGGTTTATGCAACCGATGTGAGCAATGCAGTAGTTGTGAAGGCTGTAAGGGCAATTTATCCGGCAGTTAACCTGAAAACAATGGCGCCTGATTTGTTGAGGAAGTATTTTCTGGTCAGTAAAGATGAACAAACTGAATTGTACAGGGTTAGTAAAACCCTGAGAGATAAGGTACAGTTCTCCATGTTAAATTTGGTAGACACTTATCCTTTTCAACCCAATTCACTGGATGTTGTTTTTTGCCGGAACACCCTCATTTATTTCGAAGATAAGGCCAAACGGGAAGTCGTGAGCAAGTTATTGAGTAAAGTGAAAACAGGAGGTTATTTATTTGTGGGATTGTCTGAAACCATATCGCAATTTTCCAGCGATATCAAACAGATTGCCCCCAGTGCCTATCAAAAAATTAGATAATCAGATGGAAACAAAACAATTAAAAGTATTGCTGATTGAAGGACAATCAAAGGTTGCCGATGAAATAAAGAAGGAGTTACAGGCACTCGATTACAAGGTTTCCACCGCCATCAATACCGAAAATGGCTTGCATCGGGCCAAAGCATTCGAATTCGATTTCTTCGTGGTCAACTCAGGTCCCGACGGAAAAGATGGACTTAACTTTGCCCATACACTGATGAAAGAGCCGGCATACAGCCAGACCCCCTTCCTCTTTACCTTCAACCCAAAACTGAAAGTTGATATCCGGCTCAGAAAATATTCCCATCGTTTTGATCTGATGCGTTTACCCCTGGATGCAACGGAGTTTCGTATCAGGGTTGAACGACTGTTGTCCGAAGATCAGGTCCAGGCACCCAAAGCAGCTGATAAAACAAGTAAAAAACAAAGTGAGGCTGCTCCCGAAAAGAAAAGCAAGGTTTTACTGGTTGAAGATAATCCGCTTAATCAGAAAGTGTTGGGGATGTTTATCTCTAAACTTGGCTTTGAATACGATGTTGCTTCAAATGGTCAAATGGCCATCAACCTGAGTAACAAAGAACAATACGGTTTTATACTGATGGACATTTACATGCCCGAAATGGACGGTACCGAGGCCACCATGAAAATCCGCGAGGAAGAAGAGAAAGGAACACACCGGGCAAAAATCATTGCCATCACGGCCAACGAATCGGAAGAAAGTGTGCGCAGGTGTTACGATAGCGGAATGGACGATTTTCTGGTAAAACCATTTACCATGGATGTTTTAAAGGAAAAACTGGTATAGATATCGTGACTTGTTTTGGATAAGATCAAATACTTGAAACAAGGAGAACTGGCCATCGTCAGTGGCGATACAAAAGTCTTTACAATTCTGGGCTCTTGTGTAGCAGTGGTATTGTGGGACGAACAATCAAAGATTGGCGGTGCCAATCATTTTCTGCTTCCAACGTGGAATCACAGGGGAGCACCGGATGTACGGTATGGCGATGTGGCTGTTACTGAACTACACGATAAAACCATCCTTTCGGGAGCCGTAAAACGAAGGTTGGTGGCAAAAGTTTACGGTGGAGCAAGCATGTTGAAACTGGACAATGCCAGCTTTAACATTGGGCAACGCAATATCGAAATTGCTTTGCAAAAACTGAAAGAGCTGAACATCCCTGTGATTGAGGAAATCACCGGCGGTAACCTTGGAAGGAAAATTCTTTTCGACCCGATGACTGGTGATGTGAAGCTTGATTACATTAAAAACATTAATTTTTAGGGCGATTGTGATGGGTGAAATAAACAGAAAACAACGAATTAAAGTACTGGTCATCGATGACTCAGTGATTTTTCGAAGGGTACTGGCCAATGCTGTTGAATCAGACATTGAACTCGACCTGATTGGCACTGCGGCTGATCCGTTTAAAGCTGTTGAAATTATTGAGAAGAATGTCCCCGATGTGATTACGCTCGACATTGAAATGCCAGGCATGGACGGGCTTACTTTCCTCGATAAACTGATGAAACAGTATCCCCTGCCCGTAATCATGGTATCGAGCATTACCAAAGGGAACAAGGAAGTTTGTATGGATGCCTTTCAAAAGGGAGCCCTCGACATCATCCATAAACCCAATCATCTGAAATCGAACGACAACCTCTTCGATTTTTATGCCTTTGTGTGTGAGAAAATTAAAGGAGCAGCCAAGGCCAATATCAAACTCAAACAAAAGCAGGTCATCGACCTGTCAAACATCCGTCAGTTCAACAATGCACCGGCACAAATTGTACAAACTACCGATATCATTGCCATTGGCGCATCGGCCGGAGGAACAACTGCCATTGAATACATCCTTCGGGCATTGCCGGCCAGTATGCCCGGAATGGTTATTACCCAACACATGCCGAAAGGTTTTACCAAATTGTTTGCCGACCGTTTGAACGACATTACCGAACTGAATGTTAAAGAAGCTGATGACGGTGACAAACTCAGCCAGGGAACTGTATTGATTGCACAGGGCGGAAAACAAATGGAACTGGCCGGTTCGGCCGGCAATTACCGGGTGAATGTCACCGATGCTGAACCGGTGAACAGGCACCGCCCTTCGGTCGATGTATTGTTCGACTCTGTTGCCAGGGTTGCCAAAAACAGGGCAACCGGTTTAATCCTCACCGGCATGGGTGCCGATGGAGCCAAAGGATTGCTGAACATGAAAAATGCCGGAGCTTTTACCATTGCTCAGGATCAATTGTCATCGGTCGTTTACGGTATGCCTTACCAGGCAGTATTACTCAATGCCCAGCAGCAGATACTTTCCCTTCAGGAAATCCCCAATTACCTGATTAATAAGTACAAGAAATAGGCAACTTTTCCAAAAGGATATTGCCACAAAAACGTTCAAGATGGATCCGGTTATAAAAAATTCCCTGCTTTCAATACTGGTGGTCATTCCGCTGGCTCTCCTTTTTATCGCGATACTTTTCCGAAAATCGATCCTTTTTAAAGTAACCTTTACCTGGGTACTGAGTTTGTTGTTTGTGTCAACGAATGCCAGAATTGCCACAGGACGCCCCGATCTGTATCCCTATCATATTTCGCTGATTGTAGCCATTCTGGTAATGATTGGTGTAGCTTTCTATGCCTATTACGTCATCAGGGTTCCCTTGAAAAAAACCATTGATGAATTGGCCAAGTTATCAAAAGGTGATTTGACCGTGAAAGTTGAAGACAGCATGTTGAACAGGAACGATGAAATAGGGCTTATTTCACATTCCATCGATTTGTTGATTCATAATTTTGATCGAATTATTGGCGGGGTACAAAAGAGTTTTGTGAATATTTCCACCATGGGCAACAACATCAGGCAGGCTTCGTCCAACGTGGCGCAATCAGCCGCCATGCAGGCCGGTACCCTCGAGGAAATTTCCACTTCGATGGAAGAAATGCTGGAAACTATTTCAAATAATGCCGGGAATGCACGTGAAACCGGTGACATTACCAATGAAACAAACATGATGATACGCCTGGGGAACGATTCCGTAATGAAAGCCCTGAATTACCTGAACGAAATAGCCGAAGGCATTAAAATTATCAACGACATTGCCTATCAAACCAATATACTGTCCTTGAATGCCGGCGTAGAAGCTGCCAGGGCCGGCGAGGCCGGAAAGGGTTTTGCTGTGGTGGCCAAAGAAGTTAGGCATTTGTCTGATCAAAGCCGCGAAGCTGCAGTCCAAATCGGAAATGTATCGCGCGAAAGTAGTGCTACCTCGGCCGAAGCTGTTGCGGCATTGAGAGAGATTCTGCCCAATATGGAGAAAACAACTTTGTTGGTTCAGAAAATTGTTGCGGCTACCGCTGAACAAAACGCTGGGGTAGGCCAAATCAGCAATGCCATACAGGACATGAACCTGGCTACCCAGCACAATGCCACCGATGCCGAAGAAATGGCACAGAGCGCCGTTGCCCTGTCTGATGAATCAGCCCAACTGAGTGAACTGATTCGTTTTTTTAAAACCAATAAGAGCAATTAACGATTAAACTGAAGCCTTTC
Organism: Prolixibacteraceae bacterium; assembly: GCA_016938055.1. Lineage (GTDB taxonomy): Bacteria > Bacteroidota > Bacteroidia > Bacteroidales > Prolixibacteraceae > Roseimarinus. The sequence goes on along the minus strand of JAFGVJ010000086.1, from coordinate 7,025 downwards.
GCCCCGGCAAGTTTCATCGAAAACACCGTTGGAATATGCAAGGTGTCCGTTTACAAAAGTATGCGTAATGCTGTGACTGAATACTGTTCCTTCAAAAGGTGACCAGCCACATTTATAATAAATATTTTCGGTGCTAACCAGGGTTTCTTTGGCAGGATCAACCAGCACAAGATCGGCTTTATAGCCTTCGCGGATATACCCCCTTCCTTCAATGTGAAACATCCGCGCCGGGTTATGGCACATCATTTCCACCACTTTTTCATAGGTAAAGATGCCCTTACGGGCCAGTTCCAGCATGGCGGGAAGTGAATGCTGTACCAGTGGGCCTCCGCTGGGTGATTTGAAGTAGGTATTGTTTTTTTCATCCAGGGTGTGTGGTGCATGATCGGTTGCAAGCACATCGATTTTACCACTGTTGACGGCTTCCCGTAATGCTTCCTTATCTTTTTGAGATTTTATGGCCGGGTTCCATTTGATCCGGTTTCCGTGGGTAAGGTAATCGCGGTCGTCGAACCACAGGTGATGAACACAAATTTCGGCAGTGACCTGTTTATTGGTCAGATCGCCTTTGGTGAACAACTCCATTTCGGCAGCAGTGGTCAGGTGTAAGATGTGCAGGCGGGTGTTGAAACGATGTGCCAGTTCAACCGCTTTCGACGAAGAAGCATAGCAGGCTTCGGCACTACGGATGTTAGGATGGAGCTCTATGGGAACCAACTCGCCATACTTTTCACGGTAGCTGGCCATGTTGTTTTTGATCATCGCTTCTTCCTCGCAATGCGTGGCCACCAGCATGTGAGCCTCGCGGAACAAGGTCTCCAGTCCTTTTCCTTCAACCAGCATGTTCCCGGTTGAAGAACCCATGAAACATTTGATGCCGCATACTTTTCGGGGATCGGCTTTCAGAACTTCTGCAATGTTGTGGTTGGTTGCTCCAATGTAAAACGAATAATTGGCCATCGAAACTTCAGCAGCACGCTGATATTTTTGTTCCAGGTTTTCGATGTTGGTGGATTGTGGCTGGGTATTGGGCATTTCCATATACGATGTGATCCCTCCGGCAACGGCAGCTCTGGCTTCAGTCGCAATTTCCCCCTTGTGGGTTAAGCCGGGTTCGCGAAAATGTACCTGGTCATCGATGACACCCGGTAACAGAAAAAGCCCCTCAGCGTTGATAAGCCTGTCGGCTTCAGGCAGATCATTGCCGAACAATATTTTTTCTATCAAATTGTTGCTGATCAGTACCGATCCTTTCAGTATTTGATGCTCATTGATGATGGTGGCATTTTTAATCAGTGTTTTCATGGTACACAAGTTCTGTTATCAAAACAGCTCCTGAGGGGGAGCTGTTCATTTATGCTGCATTTCTGTGATATTTTTTGAAGAAACTTCTCCATTTCATTTTGACAACACCAAAAAGCGCTTCACTAAAAATACCTCCGCTCATTTTGGAGGTACCTTCCTGACGGTCAATGAATACTATGGAAACTTCCTTAATGCGAAACCCATGTTTCCAGGTGGTAAATTTCATTTCAATCTGGAACCCGTAACCCTTCATTCTGATATCGTTGAGGTCGATGGTGCTTAATACCCGGTTGGTGTAACAAACAAAGCCCGCGGTTGAATCGTGCACTTTCATACCGGTAACCATTCTCACGTAGATGGATGCAAAATACGACATCAGCACCCGTTCGAGCGGCCAGTTCACCACGTTGATTCCCGAAACATAGCGTGAACCAATCGCCAGGTCTGCCCCCTGGATGCAGGCATCGTGAAGCCTGACCAAATCTTCGGGGTTGTGCGAAAAATCGGCATCCATTTCAAAAATGTACTGATACTGATTTTCAATGGCCCATTTAAACCCGGTGATGTAGGCTGTTCCCAAGCCCAGTTTGCCAGCACGTTGAATCATATGCAGGCGATCGGGGAATTCGAGCATCAGTTTTTTTACAATATCAGCTGTCCCATCGGGAGAGTTATCATCGATAACCAGAATGTGGAATTCTTTGGGCAGCTTGAATACGGCCCGAATAATATTTTCGATGTTCTCTTTTTCTTTGTAGGTGGGAATGATTACAACGTTCTCTTTCATTTTAATAAAAGTGTTTCATGGCACATGGCAATTAAGCAAAAGTAAAGTTTTTCTTTTACCCATTTGAACGGAAAGAGATGTTTTTAATTATATGATGCCAGGTAAATTTATTTTGGTTCTTCCATGGAACTGATCGGATAGGAACTTTTCCAAAGTGCCCTGCTCGTGGCATTGGTTTACCTTCAACGATTGCCTTTCTCAATCAAAAAAAATAAGATGAATTTTTGATCAACATGAGGTGAAATATTTAAACCAATAGACTGAGATGTGTTTTGTAATGATCAACAATATAGCAGGTTGGATACAAGTGCGTGTTTGTCCGAGGATATTTCTGACAGGTGAAATCACTTTAAAAACTCCATTAAATAAGTATATTTGATTTTTTCCTGCAAAATTGGAGTTTAAAAAATTTGTTATTCGACTAATCACTTAATTAGCTAACACCAAAATTATGAGTAATTCATCCCAAAAACTCACTTTAGTTGAGAAAATTGGATACAGTTTGGGTGACCTTGCGGCCAACCTGGTATTTCAAACCTTAATTACCTATCTGGCTTTTTTCTATACCGATATTTACGGTCTCAAAAACAACGATGCATCCATCATTATGCTGGTGGTAGGTTTAGTGGCAGCCTTTGCTTTTAATCCTATCGTTGGAGCCCTGGCCGACCGAACAAAATCGAAATGGGGGAAATTCAGGCCTTGGATATTATATACCTCAGTTCCACTTGGAGTCATGGCTTTGTTGGCGTTTTCAACACCTCATTTTGAGTACAAAGGAAAAGTGATTTATGCCGCCGTTACTTATTCATTGTTGTTGATGTTGTATGCGGCGAATAACCTTCCATACTCAGCATTAAGTGGCGTTATTACCGGCGATATGGCTGAACGCAACAGCATTTCATCAATTCGATTTGTAGCCGTGATGTTTGCACAGTTTTTTGTGCAGGTATTCATGTTACCCATTATTGAATTTGCCGGTAAAGGAGATAAAGCTGCTGGTATTGAAACCGTCATGACATGGTTGGCCATTGTTGGTACCGTGATGTTATTGATCACTTTTTTCACCACCAAAGAGCGCATTGTGCCTACAGCCGAGCAGGAATCATCCTTGAAACAAGACCTCGCTGATTTGGCTAAAAACAAGCCATGGGTGATCATGTTATCATTAACGGTATTGGTTTTCATCACCCTTGCCATGAAGGGAGGAGCCTATGTCTATTATTTCAATAATTATGTCGATCCCGTTGCCCTGGCCAGTTTCATCAGTCCCGTACTGAATACTTTGTCAAGTGTTGGCATTAACTTTTTTGGATCAGATCCTACATCGGCTGGATTTGGTCTGTTTAATGCCGGGGGGATCATTTTTATGTTGGTTGGGATTGCACTTTCAAAAAAATTGGCCGATAAATATGGAAAGCGAGACGTATTTGGAATAGCCCTGTTTATTGCAACCTTATTCGTTCTTGCCTTTTATCTTTTTAAACCAACCAGCGTAGCCCTGATGTTTGGTTCTCAAATCTTACATGGTTTCTTTTATGGAATAACCATTCCGCTTCTTTGGGCAATGATTGCCGATGTTGCCGATTATTCTGAGATGAAGAATAACCGAAGGGCAACCGCCATCATTTTTTCTGCGATGATGGTTGGCTTAAAAGGCGGTTTAGCCATTGGGGGTGCTTTGGTGGCCTGGATACTTGGTTTATATGGTTATGTGAATAAAGAAAGTGTCGAAGCTGGTATCAGCATTGTTCAACCCGAATCTGTAACAACTGGCGTAAAAATGTTGGTGAGTGTATATCCATCGATTACCTTTTTAATTGGAGCCGGGCTTCTTTTCTTTTATGTGATTAATAAGAATATGGAATTGAAAATTGAGAAAGAACTCAGTGATCGCCGAAAAAAATAAAAGCAAACCCAAAATCAAATTGAAAAAATGAGAAAACAGGGATGGATTGTTGTGCTCATCTTATTGACCTTGCTTGGATGCCAAACAAAGGAACAACCGGTACACACCTTAAAAGAAGCTTTGAAAGACCATTTCTTTATGGGAGTTGCCGTGAATGCATGGCAAACCAAGGGAACTGACACTGCTGCACATGAGTTGATAACCAGTCATTTTAATTCGCTTGTGGCCGAAAATTGCATGAAAAGTGAGCGGATTCAACCTCGCGAAGGTGAATTTAATTTCGATGAAGCCGATGAATTTGTGGCCTATGCCGAAGCCAATGGCATGCACATCGTTGGGCATACACTTGTTTGGCATTCACAAGCACCCCGCTGGTTCTTTTTCGATGAAACAGGAAACCTGGTATCGGCTGAAGTATTGACAGAAAGGCTGAAGACCCATATTCATACACTTGTGGGACGTTACAAGGGGCGGGTTCATGGATGGGATGTGGTGAACGAGGCCATCAATGAAGATGGGAGCTATCGCGAAAGCCTTTTCTATCAAATTCTGGGTGAAGATTATATCCGGCTCGCTTTTCAGTTTGCCCGTGAAGCCGATCCCGATGCACAACTCTATTACAACGATTACAACACCATGAAACCTGAAAAAAGGGAGGGCATTTATCAAATGGTGAAAAAACTTCAGGACGAAGGGTACAGGGTAGATGCCATTGGAATGCAATGTCACCTGATCATGAATTTTCCCAGCATTGAAGAAACTGAAGCAGCCATTGTGAGGTTTTCCGAATTGGGCGATGTGATGGTGACCGAAATGGACCTCACCATTTTACCCTGGCCATCGGAAAGACTCTCTGCTGATATTTCGATGAATTATGCTGCCGATCCAAAATACAATCCTTATCCTGAAACTCTCAGCGATTCAGCATCAGTTGCCTGGAATAACCGAATGATGGACTTTTTCAATGTTTTTATCAAACACAGCGACAAAATTACCCGGGTAACCATGTGGGGATTGACCGATGCTCATACCTGGCGAAACAACTGGCCTATCAGAGGTAGAAAGGACTATCCTTTACTATTTGATCGTGAGAACCAGGCAAAACCTGTGGTTGAAAGCATCATCAAGGCAGCACTCAATCAACAATCAACAATTCATTAAAAAAAGTAAATGATCATGGAAAAAAAACCACGCTATTTAATTGACGGAATTTATACCGCCGATCCCAGAGCGCATGTTTACAATGGAAAGTTGTACATCTTTCCATCACACGATATCATATCAGGAATCCCTGAAAACGATTTGGGTGACCATTTCGACATGCGCGATTTTCATGTTTACTCGCTGGATGACCCTGATAATGGATTGGCAACAGATCATGGTGTGGCACTGGATATTAAAGACGTACCATGGGCCGGTCGACAAATGTGGTCGAACGATGTTGCCGAGAAAGACGGCAAATACTATATGTATTTTCCGGTGAAAGATAAACAGGACATTTTCCATTTGGGGATTGCCATTGCCGATCAGCCGGAAGGCCCATACCTGTCGTTGCCCGAGCCAATGAAAGGAAGTTTTAGCATCGATCCTTCAGTTTACAAAGAGGACGATGGAAGTCAATACATTTATTGGGGCGGAATCTGGGGCGGCCAGTTACAGCGTTGGCAAACCGGCGAATATGATCCAAATGGCTCAGAGCCTGCTGATGACCAACCCGCAATTTGCGCTAAAGTGGCCAGGCTTTCAGATAATATGCTCGATTATGCTGAAACGCCAAAGGATGTTGTCATCCTTGATCCCAAAGGAAAACCCTTAACTGCCGGTGATCATAATCGTCGGTTCTTTGAAGCTCCATGGATGTTCAAAAGAGAGGGGAAATACTATTTTACCTATTCAACAGGGAACACCCATTTATTGTGTTACGCAATTGGTGATAATCCCTATGGCCCCTTTACTTATGCCGGAGTCATTCTCACGCCAGTTGTTGGTTGGACAACGCATCATTCAATTGTGGAATTCAAAGGAAAGTGGTATTTGTTCCATCACGATAGCCGGCCATCGGGCGGTAGAACCTGGTTGCGCAGTATGAAAATTGTTGAAATTGAATTTCGTGAAGATGGAAGCATCATTACTGTCGACGGAATGGCAGAATGATTTTCATTTTTGAAAAATAAGATGATGGCCTGTTATATATTATGTAACAGGCTTTTTTTATATTTTTCAATGATACTTTTTTTTATATTGTTTCATGTTAAATTAAAGGGGCAATGATTATGAATACACAAATCAAAGGAATGGCAATTGCTTGTACTTTCGAACTAATTAAATCAAGGTATGGTCAAGAGGTTTTTCAGCAAATATTAAACGAATTGAGTGAAGAAGATCGACAGATTTTAGGCAGAACAATTTTGCCCTCACTTTGGTATTCATTAAAAGCATTTAATAATTTTTTGAAAGCTGAAGTGAAGATTGTTTATAATGGAAATTCTTCTAAGCTACAAAAGGGTAGTGAGGAAATTGTAAACAATCAATTAAAGGGAATCTACAAGTTTTTCGTGAAGCTGGGCTCTCCCGAATTTGTTGTTGGTCGAATTGGCTCTGTCAATAATTCTTACTTTAATGGAATTGAATTGGAAAAGGAAATTAGTACAGGGAGATTTGTTGGGAAATACCGTGGGTTTGAAGCTGATCAAGAATTATTTGAAGAAATAATTATTGGTTTTTATAAAAAAGCACTTGAAATCTCCGGAGCAAAAAACATACAGGCCAGGTTCGATATACCAATTTCACAAGGAAAAGATTATGCCCAAATTTTGGTAACCTGGAATTAGGGAAAACATTTCAATACACATCTCAAAACATCAACGGCATTCAGTTTTTACTGAATGCTTTATTTTTGTTGGCAATGTTGATTAGCTAACTTTCTTAACTTAATTCAGAAAAATGAAGAGTCTTCTGTTGATCGTTTTGGTATTGTTATGGGGCTGTACTTCTCAAAACGAAATAAAAATGAATTCCGGCTTG
>JAFGVJ010000009.1 GCA_016938055.1 Prolixibacteraceae bacterium | reverse complement strand
GTCATCAGCCGCTTCAGGGGTGTGACCGATAAGGTGATTTCCATGCGTTGGGTGGGCAACGATTACAGTAACGAAGTCCTTTCGGTTTATCAGTTTAACCGTGCCCGGAACTGGGACGAGTTCCGCGAAGCATGCAGCCATTTCACCTCCGTTGCCCAGAACATTGTGTATGCCGATGTGGAAGGAAACATCGGTTTGCAGGTTTCAGCCGGCGTTCCCATCCGCGAGGGCATAGGCATCCTGATCTATCCCGGCGATACCACGCAGTACGACTGGCAGGGAAATGTTCCTTTTGAAGAACTGCCCTACAGCTACAACCCCGAAAACGGCATGGTGTCCAGCGCCAATAACCGCACTGCGGATTCCGATTATCCATACTACATCAGTGTTTGGTACGATTTGCCCAACCGTATTGAACGCATCCGCGAAATGCTAACGGCCAAAGAAAAACTCACTGTGGCCGATTTTATGGCCATGCAGGCCGACTGCCAATCTGTTTTTGCCCGGAAGTTCAACCCCGTTTTTGTTGAAGCCCTGGAAAACGAATCGTGGGAAGGTGCCGAACAAGTAGCCTTCGAATTATTAAAAAACTGGGACAATGAACTGACGCTTGAATCACCGGCTGCCCTGATTTTTGAACAGCTGTACAAGGAGTGGATGAAAGCAGTGTTTCACGATGAACTGGGTGAGGACTTGTATGTGGCACTGATCAAACAGGACCTGTTGCCCTCGTACCTGCTGGACGAAGCCCGTACCACCCGCACTTCGGCCTGGTTCGACGATGTGACCACCAGCGATCGGACCGAAGACATGAATGAGAACATTCAAACTGCATTCCGGAACACGGTGGCAAAATTTACTGCCGAACTGGGCAGTTTACCCGCTCAATGGGAATGGGGCGATTTGCATACCCTTACGCTGAAACATCCCATGGGGGGCAACAACATGGTGGCCAGGCTTTTTGGTGTCAATCGGGGTCCTTTCCCCGTCAAAGGCAGTTTTCACACGGTTGGACCCTACAGTTATCCCATGAACGACGAATTCAACGTGAACCATGGTGCCTCGCACCGGCACATTTACACCACCGAAAACTGGGATGCCTCGCAAACGGTGATTCCTACCGGTACTTCTGGTATTCCGGCATCGGACCATTATTGTGATCAAACGGAGCTGTACCTCCGCAATGAATATCACCCCGATTTGTTTACCCTCGAAGCCGTGAAACAAGGGTCGATATACACTTCGGTTTTTCAATAAATTATTGAGTAAGAAGAGATGCAGAAGATTTTGAGTACTGTTTTCATTGTGATTATTCTGGGGGTGGTTTTGTACATCCAGCAGGACAAAAAGTTTATACCCGATCCCGCGAAGCTGGTTCAGATTGTGGATGATTGCAGTTTTACCGAGGGACCTGCCGTTGATCAGGCGGGCAATGTGTATTTTACCGATCAGCCCAACAACCGTATCATGAAATGGTCGGTGGATGGCAGTGTATCGTTGTTTATGGACAGTTGCGGACGTTCCAACGGGCTTTATTTTGATAACCACGGCAAGTTGTATGCCTGCGCCGATGAACACAACCAGTTGTGGCGCATCGATCCTGAAACCAAAGCGGTTGAAGTATTGATTGATGGCTTTGAAGGAACCAGGCTCAATGGTCCCAATGATTTATGGATCGACAACAGAGGCGGTATCTATTTCACCGACCCTTTTTACAAGCGGGAATACTGGTCTGATCAGGATCGGGAAGCAGTGAATGAAAATCTATACTACCGCACACCCGAAGGTGAAGTGCTGCTGGCCGACGACGATCTGGTAAAACCCAACGGCTTGGTTGGAACTTCGGAAGGCCGAATTTTGTATGTTTCCGATATCGGAGCTGATAAGACTTATTCGTACCATATCAGCGACGATGGTGAACTCACCAACCGCCGTGTTTTTTGCAAAATGGGTTCCGACGGCATGACCATCGACAACAAGGGAAACGTATACCTTACCAACAAGGGAGTAAGCATCTTCAACTTAAAAGGAGAACCAATCGCTCACATTGACATCAATCAGGCTTGGACAGCCAACGTAACTTTTGGCGGCCCCGAGCGAAACATCCTGTTCATTACCGCCATGAATGCAGTATATACCCTGCCCCTCGAAGTAAGAGGTGTCAGGTAAAAAGTAGTAGTTGGGCAATAAGCGGAAAGAATAACAGGGACTAAAGCTTTTTCTCCTGCAGAATATTTCCTGTTTCGTTCAGCAGCAACACATAGCGAATCAGCTTATTGTCGCGGATAATCACTTCGTAGGTAATGGCGTTGCCTTTGTTCGTGAGCACGGCATTCATAATTTCACCCTTTGAGATCAGGTTTTGTTTGATCTGAGCAGGCAGTAATTCTTCAGAAAGGGACATTTTGTATTCGGTAAGCTCACCATCTTTTGAGAACAAGGCAATGTATTCCAGCTGATCTTTGTAGAAAATGGCTTCGAATTGGTTCCCTGATTTGTTCCACTCTACATTGATGACCCCCGGAAATTTCTCCGATAATTGATGCAGAACAAGTTCCGGTGGGACAAAAGGACTTTGATTAAACAGCTTTTTCAAAAAATTATTCATGAATGATATTTTTACTTTAGACGATGTGAAGGGTCATTGGTAACAAACTTAATCGTCGGAAAATGTTGATTTGTACAAATAAATAATTCGGGACCTGGCCCTTTTCAAGCGCATTTTGGTAGCATCCTCGCTGATACGAAGCGATTCGGCAATCTGTTTCATAGGAAGATTATCGTGGTATTTCATTAGAATTAAGGCTTTTTCTTCGGGGTGAATCATGTCCAGGATTCTCAGAAAATTATCATAATCGATTTCACTGATGGCTTCGGTCGACTCATCGATGATTTCAGGAATTTCGTGGTTCCGGTTCCAGTCGGGGTAGTGAAGCTTCTTCTTTTTTCGCAGATAATCAATACAATGATTATACGTTACAGAATACAACCACGATGAATAGGAAGAGATGTTTTTGAAACCGGCCATCTTTTCGAAAGTCTTGGACAGGATGTCTTCGGCCAGTTCTTCGGCCAGCTGGTGGTTTTTCACCAGACTGTAACATTTGTCGAGCACTTTGCGGTGGTAACGTTTGTAAAGGACATCAAAATAGATGGATTGCTGATCGGATTGGAACATCCTGACCAGTTCTTCATCTTTTAAAAGTTTGAGCTCCTCCAATTTCATAGGCTGGAAATAAGCGGATTTAAACAGGAATTGACCCTGCACGCAACAAAAATAGCAGAAAATTTCATTTGGGGTGTTACTTTGCTTTGTTGCCACGTCTTAATATCAAAATTCGATAAATTAAAGATTGAATAGTAATAAACTTTTAATTGTATTTGTGATGAATAAAAAGTCTGTAATTAGTTTGTTTGTAATGGTAATTGCCATGGTAATGTTCTCTAGCTGTGCCAAATTACCTCAGGTTGAAATCGACAACGCCAATGCCGCTATTGCTGAAGCTGAAGCTGCAAGTGCAGCCATTTATGTTCCTGCTTCGTTGAATGCAGTGAAAGATACGCTGAACGCTGCCATGGAAGAAATCGAAGTTCAAAAATCAAAATTGTTCAAAAGCTACAAAGCTCCTAAAGCTAAATTGCTTGCTGTAGTAACTTTGGCTGCTGATGTGAAAGTTCAAACCGAAGCCCGTATTGCTGAGCTGAAAGCCCAGATCCAGGCTACTTTGGATGAAACCACTGCCTTGAACAACGAAAACAAGGAATTGGTTGCCAAAGCTCCTAAAGGGAAAGGTGGCACCACTGTTCTGATGGCCATCAAAGGCGAAATCGCCAACATTGATGCAGCTATCGCCGAAAGTGCAAACTTTGAAGGTTCAGAAAACCTGAATGTCAACCTGGCTAACGTACAGGCACTCAAAGAACAAGCTACCAGCATCAACACCGAATTGAAAACAGTCATCGAGAAATACCAGGCAAGAAGGTAATAAACCTCTTTCTCAATTCGTTTTCATAAAAAAAATTGACAAACCCCCGGGGAGCCCCCCCGGGGATTTTTTAATCTGTTCAATGCGTAAAAGAACTTCCCGACGTTTAATCCTTGCTTTTGTGATTTTGGCTCTACTTTTTG
>JAFGVJ010000085.1 GCA_016938055.1 Prolixibacteraceae bacterium | reverse complement strand
CTCCGGGTACTTTGCGGGAATAGCTCAGTTGGTAGAGCACGACCTTGCCAAGGTCGGGGTCGCGAGTTCGAGTCTCGTTTCCCGCTCAATAATACAAACCTCAATATCGAAAGATGTTGGGGTTTTTTATTGCGTTATTTTCATGTAGAAATGAAAACTCAGAGCCAGTACATTCAGAAAACTTCTGCAATGAATGAGGTGTAATATATTCGTTTATAAACAAATTAATTTACATTAGTGCAAAATATTCTGCCATGAATGAAAAATTTGAGGTACTTAAAAAATTCAATTTATGGAATCCAAACATCTTCTCCAAAGCACCTATCTGATTATAGATGAACCAACTACCGAAAGGGAGTACTCAGCCCTTAATGCAATTCACGATAGTTTTGAGAAAGTTGTCGTATCGCTCGATGAAAGCACCTTGCCATTAAGAAACGGCATCAAGCACATACAGGCTTGGAATTTACATGAAATACTTTAGTATAATCAAACTTGAACATAATAAAGTTTCTTTGCCAAAAAAACCACCCCTGCGTATAAGAGTGGCTTCGGATTTATTTAGAGTACATTACCGATCTGTGTTAAGCATACTGCTAACTAAAATAAAATGGCCATCCCTTCACCAACAAGGGATGTACTTAATTAAAACTGTTAATACGATTTTTAAGTTCTCAAGTTGTATTTCCAATTAAATAGTTAAATTGCCACTTTACATATTAAACTTTAACTAAAATCAACCTCTATTGAAAAAAACCTTGCTTTTATTGACATTTCTATTGCTAATGGGCTATGGCTCTATTGCCCAAAATTTTTCAGCATCAGGCGTAGTTGGTTATGCATCACCAAAAGGTGAAACCTTTCAATATGATGAAGGTACAGGAGGTGCAATGGGTATAACTTATTCTGCTGATGTCCTCTATTATTTATCAAATTTTAATGATAAACTGGCGGTCGGTTTGGTATATAATGGATCGTTATTAGCCGGAGGAGGTCAATCAGGTGGATTTTTAAACGTTGACTTATATTCCCTCGTTTTGTATGGTGTGAAAACACAATATCGTTTTTTTAAATCGAAAGTTTCTCCTTTCGTCGGAGTTTCAACTGGTTTATCCAAACTCACAACTCCAGAGGTAAGCATTAATGGTGAAGTTGCTTTAACAGAACAAAAATCTTTTTCACTGGGATTGGCTCCTGAGTTCGGCATTGCGCTGGGCAATTTTAAATTAGCAGCCATCTTTTATATCCCAATGAAATATAATACATGGGATTCAGAGAAGAAAACTGCAGGTGCTTTGCAGTTTGTTCTTGGTTATAATTTCCCAATTAGTTTTAATTAAACCTTAAAAACAACTATGATGAATAGAGTATTAACTGTATTGTTTATTCTGGCATTAAGTAGTCAAACTTTTGCGCAAGAATTGCACATCCCTTCCTTCTCGTTTTCGAAGAAAAAACCGGTTTACATTACCATGGCAGATGGTACTGAAATTGAAGGAACAATTATGGATCTGGATTATCAAAAGGGGATAATCAAAAAGATCAAAATTGAAGGGCTGGATGGTAAAAATGTTAAAATGAAACCTGAAAACATTAAGTGCATGTATTTACCACAAAGTGGACTTGATAAATTTTCGAAAGCGATGTCCGTTGCCGATGATGCAACAAAATGGAAGAGTGCCAAACTTGACGCCAATCGGTTAAAGAAAGGGTACGTTTATAGTGAGATGTCAAAAGTAATGATGGGGAAAAAAGAAAAGGAGTTAATTTTCCAATTATTGAATGTTTCATTTAGCGATAAAGCAAAAATATATTACGATCCTTTTGCAAAAGAAACGATGTCGGTAGGAGTAGGTGGGATGACTCTGGCTGGTGGTGACGCAAAATCGTATTATTTCAAAAAAGGTGACGAACCAGCTTATAAATTAGATAAAAAAACTTATAAAAAAGAGTTTGCGCAAATTTGGTCCGATTGCCCGGCTTTAGTAGCAAAATATGGAGATGATCCAAAGTGGACTGATTTTGCGAAACATGTATTTGAGTATACCAATGATTGTGAATAGGTAATGAAATTTTTGAAAGGTCATCATTTTTGATGACCTTTTTCATTCTAAATATTTGTCGTTGTTTGAATTGGATTTCTATCTGAACATTGAAATAACGGATTGCTTTTACCAATAATTTTAAATATTATTCGATACCACAAGCATCGCCCATACAATTGATATATGGTTTTTGTAAATGGTTACAAAAAAAACCACCCTTGCGTACAAGAGTGGTTTCGGATTTATTTAGAGTACATTACCGATCTGCGTGAAGCAGTACGGCAACCTACGAAAACAGCTCCAACGCAATGTTGGTGCTGTGTATCTTAGTCAGTAGTTATTAGGAAAAAGTCATTGGTGAAATGTCATATGGTTTAATTACTAATGACCAATGACAATTGACTTTTCTATTTTACCTCCGACCCGTTCCTAACGGTATTCACCGGGCTTACAAACTTCAGGCTGCCATCGGCATCCTCGGCCATCAGGATCATCCCTTGCGAAAGGATGCCCTTCAATTCACGGGGCTCCAGATTGACCAGGATTGAAACCTGTTTGCCGATCACCTCTTCAGGTGAATAATATTCGGCAATGCCTGAAACCACGGTACGTTTATCGATGCCGGTATCTACCAGCAACTTCATCAGTTTCTTGGTTTTGGCCACCTTCTCAGCTTCGAGAATGGTGCCCACACGGATGTCCATTTTCTGAAAATCATCGTAGCTACAGTGCGCCTTGGCCGGATTGGCTTTGGCAGCTGCCATCTCGTTGGCCTTTTTGGTGTCCAGCAATTTCTGCACCTGGGCATCGATGGTGGCATCTTCAATTTTTTCGAACAACAATTCCGGTTCGTTGATCCGATGTCCGGCTGGCATCAGGTCGGTGCGGCCCAGTTCGCTCCAGTCGAGGCGTTCCATGTTGAGGAAGGCGCGCAGCTTGTTCATTTTGAAGGGCATAAAAGGTGCGAATACGATGGTAAGGTTGGCGGTAATCTGCAAACAGGTGTTCATGATGGTTTTCACCCTTTCCTCGTCGGTTTTTACCACCTTCCATGGTTCCATGTCGGCCAGGTATTTGTTCCCCAAACGGGCCATGTCCATGGCAATTTTCAAGGCTTCGCGAAAACGGAAGGTGTCCAAACTTTTCTCCACATCAGCTTTCAAAGCTACAATCTGAGCCAGGGTATCTTTATCAACATCGAGCAATTCACCGGCAGCCGGGACTATGCCCTCGTAATATTTTTGGGTAAGCACCAGGGCACGGTTGACAAAATTACCCAACACGGCCACCAGTTCGTTGTTGTTACGGGCCTGAAAATCCTTCCAGGTAAAGTCGTTATCCTTGGTTTCAGGGGCATTGGCGGTTAACACGTACTTCAGCACATCTTCCTTGCCCGGGAATTCATCGAGGTATTCGTGCAGCCACACGGCCCAGTTGCGCGAGGTTGAAATCTTATCCCCTTCGAGGTTCAGGAATTCGTTGGCCGGCACATTTTCCGGTAAAATGAAAGTTCCCTCAGCCTTCAGCATGGAAGGAAAGATGATGCAGTGAAACACAATATTGTCTTTCCCGATGAAATGCAGCATGCGGGTTTCCTTGTCTTTCCACCAAAGCTCCCATTCGGGCGTCCACTCCTTGGTGGCCGAGATGTACCCGATGGGGGCATCGAACCAAACATAGAGTACTTTTCCTTCGGCACCCTTCACCGGAACGGGCACGCCCCAATCGAGGTCGCGGGTCACGGCACGGGGATTCAAGCCCCCGTCTATCCAGCTTTTGCACTGCCCGTACACGTTGGTTTTCCATTCCTTGTGCCCTTCCAGTATCCACTCCCTGAGCCAGGGTTCATACTCATCGAGGGGAAGGTACCAGTGCTTGGTTTCCTTCATCACGGGCGGGTTGCCGCTTAAAGTCGATTTCGGGTTGATGAGGTCGGTGGCATTGAGCGAGGTCCCGCAGGCTTCGCATTGGTCGCCATAGGCTTTTTCGTTGGAACATTTGGGGCAGGTGCCCACAATATAGCGGTCGGCCAGGAACTGACCGGCTTCCTCATCGTAATATTGTTCGCTTGTTTTTTCGATGAATTTGCCTTCGTCGTATAATTTTTTGAAGAATTCGGAAGCAGTGTCATGGTGCACTTTGGCACTAGTGCGTGAGTACACATCGAAAGAGATGCCAAAGCGCTGAAACGCATCCTTGATAATGCCGTGGTACTTGTCCACCACATCCTGCGGTGTAACGCCTTCGTTTTTGGCCTTTAAAGTGATGGGGACCCCGTGCTCATCGCTACCCCCGATGAAGGCAACCGACTCCCCTTTCATCCGAAGGTAGCGGGCATAAATATCGGCTGGAACATACACACCGGCAAGGTGCCCGATGTGAACAGGCCCGTTGGCATATGGAAGAGCCGAGGTAATGAGCGTACGTTTGTAATTTGTCATTGCTTATTTGTTAGTCTGTAGCATTCCTCATCGTTTCAATTTTATACAATTGTCGATGTTTTAATGTCTTTGATTTTTTTATGAAAGCGCAAAGATAATGATTGAGAAACAAAGTTCAATCTTAGCCTCTTGAAAATGAAGAATGATGGAGAAAGATTAAACGCGGCATATTGAACTGACAATCATTTAGTGATCTGCTATGGCGTGTTCCTGTTGCCTTGCCAGAACCATTCAGGGGGCACAATAAGCAGTTAATAAGCTGTTTATTGCTCGGGATAGATGATCACGATGTTGTTTCGGCTGAAGCGGCTAATACTATTGTTCATGATGTGTTCAAATTGTCGGCTGTGCGAAACAGTTTCGCGCCTTGCGTTCACAAATACCAACAATTCAGCAGCACTGTTTTTGATGATGCTTTTCTGTTGTCTGCGCAGGTTCACCAGCTCACTATGGTGTTCGAGGTATTTTACAGTGTTTTGTTTGGTCATGTACTTTTGAATGGCATCGTAAGTCATTCGGGAAGTACAGTTTACCGAAAATTTTAACTGCAGGTTTCTTGAAAGGGTAATCAGCGTATCGAGCCAAAGGGTGAAACCGGGCTCAAACTGTGCATTTTCGTTACAAAACAGCGTAATTCTTTTTACCTCTCTTAACGAAGTTGGTGTTTTAATCACCAACAACATTCGGTTTGTTTTTTCCAGCAGGTTATTCAACACGTTTCCAAAAAGGATGTGGAAAGGGGTATGCCGGTTATTCCAGCCCATGATAATGCCTGTGGCAACAATCTCTTCTGCCGCACGAACAATTCCGTTGGTCACGTTACCATCGATCCGCGTGTTGGTTTCGAAAGGGATATCGGAATGCATGGATTCAATAATCCTGACAATTTTCTTTTGCTTTTCATCAATTTGATTCCGAACATTGTTGTCGCGGTTGGTGAATACCGTGAGGGGGTATATGGGCACTGCCTGATTGTCGGTTTTTATCAAGGCTGCAAAATCGAGGAGGTTCTCTATGTTTGCCGGATTGGCAACCGGAACCAATAGTTTTTGTGTTGACTTCTTTGTAGATGATGTGAAGTTGTTATCATCGACCAGCAGTTTTTTTCCGGAATACTGGGTGATGTATGAGCTCGAGATGCTGGTAATCAGAATCAGAATAACCGTATTGTTTAAAATGGCTTCGGTAACCAGTCCCATGTTCAAGCCAATCAGAATAATGGCAATAGCCGAAGCAGCACGGGATGTACTTAAACCAAAAAGAAGGTTCATCTCGGACCTTGAAGTTTTGAAAATGAGTTTCGATACCAGGGCGGCCAGGTATTTACTGCCAAATGCAGTTAGCACTAAAATGGTAAGGTAAATCAGCTCATGGGGCTTGTTCAGATAAAGATTGAAATTGGCCAGCATCCCGATCGAAATCAAAAAGAAGGGGATAAACAGGTTGGTCCCGATGAATTCAATCCGTTTATAAAGCGCAGAGGTATTCATAATTTGCCTGTTTAGCACCAACCCACTAAAAAAGGCACCCAGAATGGGTTCAATTTCAAGCAGGTGCGCTGTTGCAGCTGAAATGAACAAGGCCAACAGCACAAAAATATACTGCACCCCCAGATTGCCTTCGTATACATTCAGAAAAATACGGGCAAGCCTTGGTACTACCAGCAATACGATAAAGAAAAACAAAGCAAAATGCAGTGCTAAAAGTAAAATACCATCAATGTCGAACCCCGATTGTGCGAAATTTGTAATCAGCTCCATGGCCACCAGGGCCAGGATATCTGCAATGATGGTTGCACCCACAACAATGGTGACAATTGATTTGCTTACAAGCCCCATTTTGCCCAGGATGGGATACGATATGAGTGTATGTGACGAGAGCATGGCACCGATTAACCACGATGACATGACCTCATATTCAAGTACATACCTTGAGATCAAATAGCCCGAAACGAAAGGGATAAAAAAGGATGCCAGTCCAATGAAGATGCTTTTGACTTTGTTCTCGATAAAATCAATGAGGTCGATCTCCAGCCCTGCAAGAAACATCAGATACATGAGCCCGATGGTTCCCAGTAAACTGAATTCAAGGTCGGGCGAAAGGAGATTGAAGCCATGTGGGCCGATGATGGCACCACTTAACAACAAGCCAACAATTGACGGGATACGAATTCGCTCAAAGAAAACCGGACCAATCAATAAAATCAGCAACACCAGCGCGATAATTACCACGGGCTCGGTAAATGGGATATGCAAGCTTAGAAAATGCAAAATGGCGTTTGTTTTGATGTGCCTAACAAAATTAGCAACTTTTACCAGAACATTCAGGGTTTTATCATTCCTGCTATTTTTTGGCAAAAAACCTGCTAACTTTTCAACAGGAGGAATAATCGTCCTCATTTTTTTTCATCTTTGTGTTCATGCAATTCAAGGACGTTATCGGACAGGCCGCCATCAAGCAACGGCTGATTGAAGGGGTACAGGAAAACCGCGTGAGCCATGCCCAGCTGTTTTCGGGTGCCGAAGGGGTGGGAAAACTGGCCATGGCCATTGCCTATGCCCAATACGTGAATTGCCGGAACCGAACCGAAAGCGATGCCTGCGGTGAATGTCCTTCGTGCAAAAAAATTCAGAAACTGATCCACCCCGATCTGCATTTCGTGTTTCCGGTGGTGAAAACCCCGAAATTCAAAGATCCGGTGAGCGACAATTTTTTGGACAAGTGGCGCGAACAGGTACTCAAAAACCCCTATTTCAACCTGAACAACTGGTTTGAAAGCATCGATGCCGAAAATGCCCAGGGACAAATTTATGTTTCCGAGAGCAGCGAAATCATCCGCAAACTCAACCTGAAAACCTTTGAGGCCGAATACAAGGTGATGATTATTTGGATGATTGAACGCATGAACGTGCAGTGTGCCAACAAGTTGTTAAAAATGATTGAAGAACCACCGCCAAAAACGCTGTTCATCCTGATTACCGAAAACGAAGAGCTCTTGCTCACTACCATCAAATCGCGCACACAGTTGGTGAAATTCCTGGGCATCGATCCGCAAGCCATGGCACAGGCCATAGGCCCTCAAGCTGAAACAGCCGGAAAAAACATACAGGGAGTGGTTCACCAGGCCAACGGGAATTACCTCGAAGCCCTGAACCTGCTTTACCCCGACGATCAGAAGGCTGAATATTTCGAGCATTTTACCAACATCATGCGCATCAGCTACAAACGCGACTGGCTGCCCCTGTTCGAGTGGGTGGAAAGTGTTTCGACCATGGGCCGTGAACAACAGAAGAGCTTTTTGCTGTATTGCCTGCGCATGTTGCGTGAGAATTTCATCCTGAACCTCCGCCAACCGGTACTCAACTACATGAACGAAAGCGAAACGGCCTTTTCGGAACGATTCAGCCCTTTTATCAACGAGCGGAATATTTTAATTTTTACCGAAGAATTTGAAAAAGCCCACCGCGACATTGCTCAAAACGGCAACCCCCGCATCATTTTTCTCGATCTCTCGCTCAAAATCACCAAAATGATCAGGGCATAAATCTTATTTTTACTAAGTTTACCCTTTGGATTTCCCCGCCTAAAAAGCGGGGCACAGCAGGAAAGATATGACAACAGGCAATCCGATTTTCAGAGGTTGCGCCACGAATGAACGCTCAGGCTCGTGCGCCAAGCTCGATGTATACAACTGGCTGAAGGACGTTGAGAACACTTTCAACCCGGAAGAAATAGTGGAAATCCGTTTCAAAAATACCCGCAAGGATTATTTCAGGAACGTGAACCAACTGAAGCTCGAAGTGGGCGAAATGGTGGCCGTGGAAGGCAATCCCGGCCACGACATTGGCATGGTTTCCCTCACCGGCGACCTGGTGTTGCGCCAGATGAAACGGCACAAGGTTACCCTGGTGAACGGCGAAATGCGCAAGGTTTACCGCAAGGCCAAGCCGGTTGACCTCGAAAAATGGGAACAAGCCATGCAGCGCGAGCACGAAACCATGATCCGTTCCCGCCAGTTAGCTGCCGACCTGAAACTGAACATGAAAATTGGCGACGTGGAATACCAGGGCGATGGCACCAAGGCCATCTTCTACTACATTGCTGATGACCGGGTTGATTTCCGCCAGCTGATCAAAGTACTGGCCGAAACCTTTCACATCCGCATCGAGATGAAGCAAATCGGGGCAAGGCAGGAAGCTGGTCGTATTGGAGGAATAGGACCTTGCGGGCGTGAACTCTGTTGCAGTGCCTGGATGACGGGTTTCAGCTCAGTTTCCACTTCGGCAGCCCGTTACCAGGAACTCTCGCTCAACCCGCAGAAACTGGCCGGGCAATGCAGCAAACTCAAATGTTGCATGAATTACGAAGTTGACAATTACATTGATGTGCTGAAATTATTTCCGCCCAGGGAAAGACTGGCCACCGATGAAGGTGAATATGCTTTTGTTAAGTCGGATGTGTTGAAAAGAACCTATTGGTATGCCTACGTAGGAAAATCACCCGGCGGCTTGTTCGCAGTTCCGGTCGATCGGGTAAAAAGTATATTGAACCTGAACCGGAGGGGCAATAAACCAGCCCGTTTACTCGAAGTTCCAGAAAATGAAAATGGAAAAGAAAACAACGCCAACGAATATGCTACCGGTGTTGGACAAGATAGTTTAACCCGCTTTGACAAGCCCAGAGATGCTAACCGCCGAAACCGCCGCTTTAATAAACGTAAGCCCAATGCTGATCAAGCAGCTCAAAATACCAGGAGGCATGAAACTGGCCAGCCTGAAAACAGGGAAAACAGGAACAGAAACAATCGTCAGAATGATCAAAGAAACTCAAGGGACCGCAGGCCAAACAACCAGACGCAGAGAAGGGAACCCAACAATTAAAGCAGCAGTACTGTTACTGGCCGTTATTTTGTTTGCTGCCTGTGACCGGCACAGGGTTTATGAGTCCTTTTATTCATCAAAAGACGCAGCTTGGGACAAATACTCCATTGCCCGATTCGAGATACCCATTTCCCAAAAGAACCGGAATTACAACCTGTACATCAACTGCAGAAACCTCGAAAACTATCCCTACAGCAACCTGTGGCTTTTCATCGACATCATGAGTCCCGATTCGCTTACCATTCGCGATACCCTTGAATTTCAGCTCGCACAGCCCAATGGAAAATGGACCGGGCGCGGAACCGGTGGCGTATACGAGAACCAGTTTGCCTACAAAACGAATGTGTTCTTCCCGGATACCGGCACTTACCTATTTCAAGTGCAACATGGCATGCGCGTCGATGAGCTTAGGGGGCTGAAGGACATCGGAATCAGGGTTGAATACACCTATTAGCCGGAACAAATCAACTGAAAATTATATTTTTTTTGAACGTGGGAAAGAATAAATTATCCAAGTTTGCCGACATGGAGGTCTTCAGCAATGTGCTGCAAGTCCCTTATCATCAACTAGAACATGCCGATCACGCCATCAAAGGAAACTGGAATGCCCGTTTCTTTAAGAATGAATTACCCATTGTTTTGGAATTGGGTTGTGGCAAAGGCGAATACACCATTGGCCTGGCTGAATTGCAGGCAGATAAGAATTACATTGGGGTAGACATCAAGGGCTCACGCATGTGGCAGGGGGCCAAACACGCCCTCGACCACGGGTTGCACAACGTGGGCTTTTTGCGTACCCACATCGAAATGATTGACCAGTTTTTTGCCCCGGGTGAGGTGAGTGAAATCTGGCTCACTTTCCCCGATCCGCAAATGAAGAAAACCCGCAAACGCCTTACTTCCACCCGTTTTATTGAATTGTACCGCAAATTCCTGAAACCGGGAGGCATTGTCCACCTGAAAACCGACAGTAAATTCCAGTACAGTTACACGCTGGAGATGGTGAAAGCCAATGGTTTTGAGTTGTTAGCCAACATCAGTGACATTTATGCTCAGGACAACATCCCCGAAATCCTTCAAATCAAAACCTATTACGAGAAGCAGTGGTTGGGCCGTGGCATTCCCAGCAAATACCTCAGCTTTGTTCCACATCAGGAACCATTGATTGAACCCGATGTGGAGATTGAAGAAGACACCTACCGCAGCTTTGGCCGTGGCGCGTTAACAGTTGATTGATTGCCCGGTGTTTTTCAATTTAATTCACTTATCTTTTTCAAAAACCTAAGCTGGTTCAGGTTCGGAAAAGCTTTGGCTTTTACTTCCAGGTTGAAATTCATCACTTCATCATTTTCTGACTTACAGGGATTCCAAACAGGCAAGCCTTCACCATTCGGATCACCATTTTTGGCAAAATTTACCCAATAGCCCGACATTGTTTCGGCTATTTTACGATCGGTATCCGTCCAGGGTCGCACATTGCTTTGTTCAAGATTATCGTAAGCATAAGCCAGTTCACCTGAGTGGAATGCGCCAAAATCCTGCTGTCCTTCTCCAAAGGGCACATCATGGGTGAAATGATAAACATACACCGGTGAATGCCCGTGCCTGTTTTGCAGGAGCATCCACTGGTAAGTCTGGATACCGAAGGTAGCCAGCGCGTTCAGATCGTTTTGGCTCTTTGCCGCTTCTTCGTTGGTATTCGCCGGAAAAGCTGACAGAAACTCATCGGCCAGTTCACCATAATTTTCGCGTGCAGCCTGAATAAAATCAGCAGCTGACCTGGCGGGCGCTCCCAATCCTTCATCCTTGTTCCAGCCACTGATGAGCGGAACATCGATTTGCTCTCCTGCCTGATACACCTCATGAACGCTTTTCTTAAGAAAATAGCCATCAACAATGGGATTCGGGGCAAAATTGTGTTGTTGCAGTTCTTTGGCATCCATGGCTTGCAGTTCGGCCAGTGAAGTCAAACCGCATTGTTGTTGCAAGGCCAGTCCCAGCTGCTCTGCTTCGTGTAAACCAAGGCTCCCGGCAATGCGGGTTCCTGGCATCACGGCGCCGCCACTTTCGGCAATTACCCGGTGAAAAAGCCCGCGGCACAGGGGTGATGCTTTCAAAAAGCTGACGCTGAAAGCCCCCGCCGATTGACCGGCTATGGTCACCTTCTCAGGGTCGCCCCCAAAAGCTGCAATGTTTTGTTGCACCCATTGCAGGGCAGCCACCTGATCGAGCAGGCCCTGATTGCCCGAGGCTCCGTGGGGCGATTGGGCCGTAAGTTCGGGATGGGCAAAAAAGCCAAAAATGTTCACCCGGTAATTGATGGTGACAAACACCACGCCCTTTTGTGCCATGTTTTCGCCATTGTACACGGGAACCGAGCCCGAACCACTGTTGAAACCACCGCCATGAATGAACACCATGACCGGTAGTTTATCAGTGGTGCTTTTGGCCGGGGTCCACACGTTCAGGTACAAACAATCCTCGTCCATTTTGCCAGCGGGAGCAATGAATTCGCTGGTCCACATCCAGAAAGGCGCGGGTTCACCCTGCATGGCAATGGCAGAAAACTCCTTACAATTCCTTACTCCCTCCCATTTTTCAGGAGGCTGGGGAGCTTTCCAGCGAAGTTCTCCAACCGGAGGCTGTGCAAAAGGGATTCCTTTGAATATGTGTAGCCCTTTTTCGGGAACAACATAGCCTTCGATTATGCCGTTTTGCGTGGTAACGATGGGGCCCAACTCCCTTGTTTCAGGTTTACAGGCCGAAATCATCAGCAAGATCAGGCTCAGGTAGCAGATTGTTTTCATTGCTCTAAAATTAAAAGGTGAATTTTTAAATCAAAGATATACAATTATGTATCCCGATGTAAGGAGCGATTTCTCCTTACATCGGGATGACTTTCAATGACTTAATGACCAATGACTCTTTCTATTTTAATACATTGATTTTCACTTCAGGCACCAGGGCTTTGCTCACAGTTCCCGCCACCAATGCCTTGGGCACTGAAAAAGCGGCACTTTCTTTCACATCGGTGGCCGAGGCAGCCACTTGCAGCGTATATTCACCTGCTTCGGCCTCCCACGATGATGTGGCTGCATTGAAAGAACACAGATCCATGGCATCAAGATCGAAAGTCAGTGTGGTTTCTTCGCCGGGTTTGAGCAGCTTGGTTTTGCCAAAATCGACCAGCACGTTTTTGGCTTTGTTCATGGTTTGAGCCGGGGCTGTTAAGTAAAGCTGAACCACTTCGCGGCCCGGGACCTTACCTGTATTTTTCACCTTCACACTCACGCTGAGTTTGTTTTTGAATTTTGTAGTACTCAGTTTCAGTCCACTGTAATCAAAACTGGCGTACGACAAACCATAACCAAAAGGATAGGAAACCTCTACACCAAAGGTGTTGAAATAACGGTAGCCCACGTAAATGTCCTCCTCGTAAACTATTTCCCAGGGGACCCTGCGCATGAAAGAAAAGCCTGAAAGATCGGCTTCGTTGCCGGTGGTACCTTCGGTGGCTTGGCCGGGGAAGTTTTTGGCCGAGGGCACATCGGAATAATTGAGGGGAAAGGTGATGGCCAATTTTCCCGAGGGATTCACCTTGCCCGAAAGCACATCGACCACCGAGTTACCGGCTTCCTGACCCGGTTGCCAGGCCAACAGTACGGCATCGGGAATATTCTTCCAGCTGGCAGTTTCCACTACGCCACCGATGTTCAGCACCACCACGGTCTTTTTGCCTGCAGCATGGAAAGCATCGGTAACCGTTTGAATCATTGCTTTTTCAACTTCGGAGAATTCAAAATCCCCGGCGATGGCTTCGCGGTCGCCGCCCTCGCCCGAGTTTCGTCCAATGGTGATGAGGGCCACATCGCTTTCAAGGGCCATTTTTTCAGTCAGTTCCCTGCTCACTTCCATTTCGGCAAGGGGCACTTTGCCACCCAGCATGGCGGTGAGCCAATTGGTTGGTTTGGGTGCATTGGCACGTGCTTCAACCAGATAGTTTTCATACACTTTCATCAGCCCGGCATTGGGTTGATAGCCTCCGTTTTCAAGTCCCTGAATGAGCGAGATGGTGTAGGCTTCGTTCACATCGCCGCTGCCTGTCCCGCCCGAGATAAAATCGTAGGAAGAATTGCCGAATGCAGCCACCTTTTGGATGTTGCTTTTGAAGGGCAGTGCACCCTTGTTTTCCAACAGTACCATCCCGTCGGAAGCAGCCTGGCGGGTTACCTCGGCATGGGCTTTCAAATCGGGTTGGTTGTTGTAAGCATACTCTTTGTAACGCGGTGTTTTCAGCATGATGGTAAGAATTCGGCCCACGTTTTTGTCCAGTACAGCTACATCCAGCTTTCCGTTTTCCACTGCTTGGATCAGGTCATACACTTGTTGGGAACTGCCGGGTTGGATCATGTCGTTTCCGGCTTCCATTTGGGCTACAAGATTGCTGCCGCCGCCCCAGTCGGTCATCACGTAGCCTTCGAAGCCCCAGTCGTCGCGCAGGATTTTCGTGAGTAAGTCGTGACTTTCTGACGCGTATTCCCCGTTGATTTTATTGTACGACGACATCACTGTCCAGGGTTGTGCTTCTTTCACAGCTATTTCAAAACCCCGCAGGTACAATTCACGCAAAGCACGTTCACTCACGATGGTATTCACCGACATGCGGTTGGTTTCTGAATTGTTGGCTGCAAAGTGTTTGATGGAAGTGCCTACCCCGTTGGACTGGATCCCATTGACCATGGCTGCGGCCATTTTCCCTGTAATCAGCGGATCTTCGGAATAATACTCAAAGTTGCGGCCACAAAGTGGATCGCGCTGCAGGTTCATACCTGGGCCCAAAATCACGTCGATGCCGTATTCCAGCACCTCGTTGCCCATGGCTTCACCCACCTTTTTGACCAGTTCGGTATCCCAGGTCGAAGCCAGTACCGTGGCAATGGGAAAGGCGGTGCAATAAAAGCTGTCGTCGCTACCTTTTCGTTTGGGTTGGATGCGCAATCCTGCCGGTCCATCGGCCAGCACCTGAGTAGAAACACCCTTTTCTTTGAACATGGAAGAATTACCGGCAGCCCCGGGGACAAAGGTGCGAATGTGTGCAACCATCTCGGAATAGGCAAGGTCAAGACTATCGACCGGACCTCTGCCGCCAAAAGGCAGATCAACACCCGCGGGCATTTCGAAATGCATGCCGGTTCCGATCACCAGTTGAGCCTTTTCTTTTAGTCTCATTGAAGCGACTATTTTCTCTACCATTTTTTGATCGGTGCTTGTGTTGGTTTTTGCTGAAGAATTAAAGCAAATGCCGCCCAAGATGATGAGGCATATCATCATAATCCTTTCCTTTTTGATGACTATTTTTTTCATTTTTCTTTAAAAATTTGAAATAGAAATACTTCTGTATCATCATTATCGATTGATACAATTTACTAACATCACTAATGGTCAAATAATTGACCTATGAGAGCTTACGATCCCTTACAAAACTATAACGCGGCCCTTGCTTCACGGTCGGGATCGTTTTTCACTTCCGACACGTCGTTCAAGATCATGGTTTCGCCGTGCTCTACAGTGTAAGCCGGCCATTGTGGCAAAGCACCCCCGTTGGGATTGCCGGTTTTCATGAAGTTGAGCAGGGCATCGCTCATTTTGCCGGACAGCTCACGTGGCCGTTTCCCGCCGCCCGAGTGGGTCAGCATCAAGTCGGTATTGTTGAACCAAAAGCTAATGTCGAGGCAATGGAAGGCACGCATGCGGCCATCGAAAAGCGGAGGCTCCCAGCCAAACCACGCCAGATAGATTTCGGCCGGTTGATTGGCTTTGGCATTGCAGGTTTCGATCACACCTTTGCGGTTGCTGGTGATCAGTGCCATCAGCTCAACCGGTTTTTTATCGGGAAAGGCTTTGGCATAAGCCTCCACAATGGCAGGGGCTTTTTCACCAAAACCACCGAACCAGCCACCCAATTTCGACAATTGGTCTTTCAATTCGTCCATGGTCATATTTTCCATGGAAGCATTGGTACGGCTCATGTTCCACTCGTGAAAGGTTGTACAAATCATCATCGGGATGCTGGAGCCGGGGCCATAGGCATCGGCAAAATACTTTCCGGCAGGCAAAATCTCACCGTCGGCCACGGGGCCGAATCCACCCCGCCGGCCTTCACCCGGATTTTCGGCAGCACATTTACGGGCGGCGGCATTGGCCAGCTGGATATAATCGAGCCAGGGCATTTGCTGCAGTTTTGTAATTTCTTCGGCCTTCAATCCAGCTTCTTTCAAAATGTATTCACCCAATAGTCGGGAATAGCTTGGGTCAATGCTTTGAATGGTGGATCCACTCAGCGGTACTGCTTTGTGTACCAAGCCCTGTGCTTTGGGTGAGGCCATCAGGTTGCAGACTTTGGCACCACCACCCGACTGGCCCATGATGGTCACATTGGCCGGATCGCCCCCAAAGTTTTCGATGTTACGGCTTACCCACTCCAGGGCAAAAATCATGTCCAATACCCCGGCATTGCCCGAATATTTGAAAGCATCGCCGCCAATACCCGAGAAGTCGGAAAAGCCCATGGGACCCAGGCGGTGATTGATGGACACAAACACGATGTTGCCTTTTCGGCTCAGGTTTTCGCCATCGTAACCATCCTGCTCAATGCCGTTCCCGTTGGTGTAGCCGCCACCGTGCAGCCAAACCAGCACCGGACGTTTGGCCTTATCGATGGCAGGCGTCCAAATGTTCAGTTTCAGGCAATCTTCGCTTACATCATCGTAATTCCAATGATCGACAAAGGAAGCATAGGCATTGCCATAGCGGCCTTCCATCATTTGAGGGGCTGTATTTCCCCACCAAACTGCCGGGAGAATCTCTTCCCATGCTTTAGGTGCTTTGGGAGGCATAAAGCGGTTTTCACCAGCAGTATTGTCACCATATGGAATTCCTCGGAATTGGTAAATATCCCTGAGGATGAATCCTTTTACTTTACCATACTCGGTTTGGGCGAGGGCAATGTCGTCGCCAATGAACAACTGTTGTTCATCGGCGCTTTGGTCCGTGGCAGGCTGGCTGCATTGATGAAAGCCAAAAGTAAGCATCAGAAGGGCGATCAGCCCCCATAGCTTCCGTGAAGATTGTTTTGATTTCATTGATTGATTGCTCATAATATTGTTTTTCTGATGGTTGTGCTATATTCTGCTTACTTTAATAAAATGGTTTTCCTCAATTTGATATCGCTCACCGAAGTTCCCACCATGAGTTCAAGCTCGCACAAATCGCTTTCCCACTGCTGGTTGCTTTCGTTCCAGTACCTCAGTTTGCTTACCGGGATGTTTAGTTCAAGCATTTTCGATTCGCCTGCTTGCAGGCTCACTCGCTGAAAGGCTTTGAGTTCTTTCATGGGCCAATCAACCGAAGGGTTCATGCGGTGAACATAAGCTTGCACCACTTCGTCGGCAGCCATTGAACCTGTATTTTCGAGTTTAAAACGAAGGATAATTTCATCGTTCCCGCCAAATTTTTCCTTGTTAACTTTTAAGTCGGAATAGTTGAAAGTGCTATAGCTTAAGCCATGACCAAAGGGATACATTACCGGAAGGTTTTTGGTCTCGAACCAACGGTAGCCTACCAGCGATTCTTCGGAATAATAGGCGGTGTTGGGGTCTTCATTAAGGGCGGGTTGATCTTTCTCCCCTTCAATTTTACTGATGGCATCGGTTTCATCCACCAGGTTCACGAAAACGTCCTTGGCTTTTTCGCCCTGGGGGTAATTCCGCAAGGCATAAGCCGGGGAATCTTCCAGTTTGATGGGGAGCGTGAAAGGCAGTTTCCCGCTGGGCGATATGTTCCCCAGGAGGACATCGGCCAGGGCATTGCCGCCTTCGGTGCCATTGAACCACGAGAGCAACAAGGCTCTGGAAAGGGGATTCACCGTGGACAGGTCGTTGGGGGCGCCACTCACCAAAATGGTGATTATATTGGGGTTGACTTCGTACAGTTTCTTCATCAGTTCATCCTGACCTGATGGCAATTGGATGCTCATCCTGTCGCTGGCTTCGGTTTCCACCACGCGGTTGTTGCCCGCGAAGAACAACACGATGTCGGCAGTGGCAGCTACTGCAAGTGCTTTTTCATTGAGTTCGGCATTGCGGAGTGCTGCTTCACGGTCATCTTTTTCGATTTGTTCTTTGCTTTTGCGTCCGAACATGCGTGCCCAGTCCAGTTTTTCGGGTTCGTAGCCCTGCTCATAAACAAGGGTCGCCCGATCGTCAATTTTTTTCGTTAAACCCTCGAGCGGAGTCACTTCGTAGAGTGCTTTGACACCGGCACCTACTCCACCGGAGGCCATTTTACGGGTGGCATTGTCGCCAATGACGGCAATCACCGGTTTGCCCGACAGTTCAAGGGGCAGTACCCCATCATTCTTCAACAATACAATAGATTTGCTGGCTACCTGATAAGCAATTTCCTGTTGGGCAGCTTGCGAGGTCATTTGCTGATTGGCTTCCTCGGCGGGAACCGGTTTGATGGCCAGCCTTACCCGCAGAATTTCACGCACCCGCTGGTCGATCACTGCTTCGGGAACGATTCCGGCTTTGACAGAATCGAGCAAAGCCTGTCCCAAAAAACGTTTGCCAGGCATTTCAACATTCAGGCCATTCATGATGGACTGAACCGTTGAGTGGGTCCCGTTCCAGTCAGAAACCACCAGACCCGCAAATCCCCACTCGTCCCTTAATATTTTATTGAGCAGCATATCGTTTTCGGCACACCACCATCCGTTTACTTTATTGTAGGCAGCCATCACGCCAAAGGCATCGGCTTCCACCACTGCCGCTTCGAAGGGAGGCAGATAGATTTCGCGCATGGCCCTTTCTCCAACAATGACATTTACTGTTCCCCGGTTGTTCTCCTGGTTGTTCAGGGCATAATGCTTCAAACAGGCTGCTACGCCATTGTCCTGAACGCCTTTGGTGTAAGCCACCGACAATGCAGCACTTAAGACCGGATCTTCACTCAAATATTCGTAAGTCCGGCCACCGGTGGGAATGCGCTGGATGTTGATGGCTGGCCCCAGTAGCATGTCCTTACCCCTAAAGCGGGCTTCACGAGCTAAACCGGTACCGTAGTCGTAGGCCAGCTCGGGACTCCAGGTGGCGGCCAATGCCGAACCTGTGGGAAAGAAAGTTGCCTGGTCGTTTTCCCAGCCCAGGGGCATCCAGCTGTTGGGCTGCAATTCTTCGCGGATACCAAAGGGCCCGTCGGCATAGTTAAAATCGGCAATGCCCAGCCGCTCTACCCCGGCCGATGCGAAGAGGTATTTGCCATGGAGCATTTCAATTTTCTCCTCGAGGGTCATTTGCGGAAGAATGGTGTCGATCTGAGCATCGTATTGCAGCAAGGCCGAAACTGGCCGTTTTTCAGCATTACACGCAATCAATATCAGGAATAAGGTGAAGTAAATGAATTGTTTAAACATATGAATAAGTTTTAGTTAGTGCTTATTTGAAAAGTTT
>JAFGVJ010000084.1 GCA_016938055.1 Prolixibacteraceae bacterium | reverse complement strand
TCCTGAATCTGCCTGATGGCCGATTGCATCCGTTCAGGCGTGGTAATGAAAATACTGGCAGGATAGATGATCAGCTGGTCGAGTTCGCCCAAAATTCTCCCCGATTCAGGGTCAAAGCGTTTGATTTCTTCAATTTCATCGCCCCAGAAAACTACCCTGATGGCAGTATCGGCATAGGCCGGATACACATCTATGGTATCGCCCTTCACCCTGAAATTTCCCCGTTTGAACTCTACTTCGTTTCGGGAATACAAACCATCCACCAGTTTGCGCAGAAAGGCATTGCGGGCAATGACCATTCCTGTTTTCAATTCCAGCAGGTTGGCATGAAAATCTTCAGGATTACCAATGCCATACAAACAGGAAACCGATGAGACCACAATCACATCCCTACGACCTGAGAGCAAGGCAGAAGTAGCACTGAGTCGTAGCTTCTCTATTTCGTCGTTGATGGACAGGTCTTTTTCAATGTAGGTATTGCTTACCGGGAGGTAAGCTTCGGGCTGATAATAATCGTAATACGAAACAAAATATTCTACTGCATTTTCCGGAAAAAACTGTTTCAATTCACTGTACAACTGGGCTGCCAGTGTTTTGTTGTGGCTGAGCACCAGGGTGGGCCTTTCGGTTTGGGCAATCACGTTGGCTACCGTAAAGGTTTTCCCCGATCCGGTAACACCCAGCAGGGTTTGCGCAAAAAGTCCATCCTGCAGTCCCTGTACAAGTTCTTTAATGGCCTGTGGTTGATCGCCTGTAGGCTCGTATTCCGATGTCAATTTAAATGTCATATTCTTCGTCCTTTAAAATCCGATTCCAGCAGTGAGTATATCAAACTGTCCAGAAAACGGCATTTGAAAAGATAATTTTCCCTGAAATGGGCTTCTTTCACAAATCCAAGCCTGTCCAAAAGTTTGATGCAACGTTTGTTGTCCACATTGACATTTGCTTCAACACTGTGAAGATTCATGAAATGAAAACCAAAATCCAGAATGGTTTCGCAAGCTTCGTGCATATAGCCCTGCCCCCAGAAACGATCATCCAGCAAATAACCAATTTCAGCCCTCAGGTTTTCTTTCATCAGTCGCCAAAATCCGATGTAACCAATCATTAGGTCATTTTCCTTCGTAGTGATCACCCAGTTGATGCCGTGATGCTGAAGAAAATCGTTTTGGATGCCCTGAATTTTTTGCAAAGCTTCAGCTTCGGTGGTGGTATAAACGGCATCGACAAATTCCATGATGCGGGGATCGGACCTTAAATGCAGGTAAGCCGGCGTATCGGCAGGTGAAAATGAACGGTAGCGCAAACGTTCACTTTCCAAAACCGGAAAATGGTCAAAAATCTGTTCGTTGAAGCTGAAATCCATATCGTTTATCCAATGATGTTGACTTCAGGTTCCAGCAAAACATGGAATTTGGCCTGCACCGTATTTCTGATTTGATGTGACAAATCAATCAATTCTTCACCTGAAGCTTTTCCATAATTGACCAGTACCAGGGCCTGATGTTCATGAACCCCGGCATCGCCTTTCCGGTAGCCTTTCCAGCCGCAATGATCGATGAGCCAGGCAGCAGCCAGTTTCACCTGTGCATCGCCAAGCGGATAAACCGGCAGGTGCGGATATTGAGCTGTTAAGTCCCTGGCTAAATCCAGGTCAATGACAGGATTTTTGAAAAAACTGCCGGCATTGCCAATCACTTTCGGATCGGGCAACTTGGCTTCCCGAATGCTGATCACTGATTGACGGATACTTTCAAGATCGGTTTTCCCAAGTTTTTCAACTTCCGCTTTCAGGGATCCATAATCCAGTTTGTACTCCGGAAACTTATCGAGCCTAAAAATAACAGAAGTGATCACCACCTTGTTTTTCAGTTCGTTTTTAAAAATGGAATCCCGATAGGCAAAATGACAATCTTCGCCTTTTAGTTCCATCATTTTTCCGCTTTCGAGATGGATAAAACGAACCAGTTCGATTCGTTCCCCAATTTCAGCGCCATATGCCCCGATGTTTTGAACCGGAGCAGCCCCAACCTTTCCGGGAATGAGCGACAGGTTTTCAAGTCCACCCAGTTCGAATTTCACAGCACGGTCAACCAACTCATCCCATTCCACACCAGCTCCTGCTTCCCAATATATCTGGTTACGGTCTTCGTCGACTTCAACAATACCCGGGATGTTTGGGTGAATGACCAGACCCGGAATATGTTTTTGAAAAAGCATGTTGCTGCCACCCCCCAAAATAAGGTGACGCTCACCCAGGCCTTCGTATCGGAGAAACAGAAGAAGATCTTCGGTTTCGGTGAACTCAAAAAAGCGTTCTGCAGTTGAATGCAGATGAAAAGTGTTGTATGCGGTCAAATCGTACTGATCAAGCAAACGTATCATGGTTTTAAAATAAGCAGGTAAGTAGCTCAGTTTTCAGGATTAAGCAGCAGTCAGCCATTCAAAGCTTTCCTTCCATTTTAATCATCACCAAATATCGAAATTTTCCGTTAGTTTTGTTCACACCAAAGCGCATTTATGAATTTACTGCCACAACAACTTCAGGGAAAAAAGAAAAAAATTGTCATGGCAGTTACCAACGATCTGGTAACTGACAATCGGGTACACAAAATGGCCACTACCCTCACCAACATGCATTTGGATGTAACACTGGCCGGCAGTTTCTATCCCGAGAGCAAGGCTTTAGCGCAACGGAACTATTCCACCCACCGTTTTAATTTGTGGTTTTATAAAGGACCACTTTTCTATGCCAATTATAACTTCAGTCTCTTTTTCTACCTATTATTCAAGCGCTTCGACCTTATTGTTGCCAATGATTTGGATACTTTGCCCGCTTGCTTTTTGGTGGCTAAAATGACCGGAAAACCACTGGTGTACGACAGTCATGAATATTTTACCGAGGTGCCCGAACTGGTTCATCGGCCCCAGGTGAAACGTATTTGGGAAGAAATCGAAAAATTGATACTTCCAAAAGTGAAATACGGCATCACGGTATGTCAAAGCATTGCCAACGTTTACAGGGAAAAATACTCAACCCCGTTTCGGGTTGTAAGAAACCTGCCTTTCAGAAATACGCTCATTGAAAAAACTTCCAATCCACCATTCCCGGTTGATATGCCGGTGATTTTGTATCAGGGAGCCGTCAATTACGGTCGGGGTCTTCAGGAAGCCATCATGGCCATGCACAAGGTAAAAGGAGCACGGCTGGTGATCATTGGAAGTGGCGATGAGCTGGAAATAATCAGAAAGCAGGTTCATCACGAAGGATTGGAGCACAAAGTGATCCTTACCGGGAGGATTCCTTTTGATGAATTGAAACAAATTACTCCCCTGGCCACCATTGGGCTTTCGGTGGAAAAG
This sequence comes from Prolixibacteraceae bacterium, assembly GCA_016938055.1. Classification (GTDB taxonomy): domain Bacteria; phylum Bacteroidota; class Bacteroidia; order Bacteroidales; family Prolixibacteraceae; genus Roseimarinus. Next base: position 2,932 of record JAFGVJ010000084.1, on the reverse strand, counting down.
GACATCGGTTTGAATTACCGATATGCATTGCCCAATAAACTGTTTGATTATATCCAGGCAGGCGTTCCGGTGCTGGCCGGCAATTTGCCCGAAATCAAGGCCATTGTGGAAAAGTACAAGGTTGGGCGCATTGTTCCCCTAAGCACCCCCGAATATCTGGCCGATGCGCTCAACGAAATGTTGTCCAATGAGTTGCAACGGACTGAATGGCAAAACAATTGCAAACCAGCCGCTGAAATACTGTGCTGGGAAAATGAAGAAAAAATTGTTCAGGATTTGTATTACCAAGTTTTAAACCTATATACTGACTAAACCTAACTTTTACAATGAAAAGAATCTTACTAAGTTTTACCGCCTTTTTGTGGACACTTTTTTTATGTGGCCAAACAACGTTGCAACTCAACGAAAAGGGCTATTTCGAAATGCATGGATTGAATGTGACCGTTTTTGCCGACATCTACCCTGAAGGACACCAAACCGGTGTTTCTATTATTCAGCATGGACAGCGCGTGGTGGCCAACGGCGACGTCCGTCTGGAGATATCTCCCGGACAATGGTCACCCATTCCCAAAGCCGGCAAACAAAGCATCGATGCCGCCACACAAACCATTTCGCAGGAACTCTGGTTCCCTGATTCATCGCGGCACAACAAAGGCTTCAACCCCATTACTTACCCCGATTTGCACCTGCGTTACACCGTAAGTGTTACACCCCTGCAAAACAGCAGTTTTAAAGTGACCGTTAACCTCGATCAACCCTTACCTGAAGAGTGGGTAGGAAAAGCAGGCTTCAACATAGAATTGTTTCCCACCCACCTGTTTGGGAAAACCTTTCTGCTGGATCAACAGCAAGGCATTTTTCCTCAGCAAGCCAACGGTCCGGTGGTGAAGGACCAGGGAGCTTACTTGACCAGCAAACTGGCATCGGGAAAATCATTGACCATTGTTCCTGAAAACGACTTACAACGCATCCGTTTTGAGACCCAAGGCGAACTCGAGCTGTGGGATGGCCGTGGCAATCATAACAATGGCTGGTTCATTGTCAGGGAAGACCTGAAGGCCAATACCACCCAAAATGCGCTGGAATGGATCATTACCCCCAACGTGGTGAAGGATTGGATTTATGAACCGGTAATTCATTGTTCGCAAGTGGGATACCATCCGCTTCAGGCAAAAAAAGCGGTGATTGAAACCGAAAAGACTGTAACACAAACCGAAGCCGTTTGGCTGATGAAAATCACCCCCGACGGTTTGAAAGAAGTGAAAGAATTGAGCATTGCCAAATGGGGAATGTTTCTGCGATACAACTACTTCATTGCTGATTTCAGCGATGTGAAAACCGAAGGAATGTACCAGCTGCAAATGGGTAGCATCAAAAGCAATCCTTTCAGCATCAGTAAAACCATCTATCAGCAACACGTTTGGCAACCGGTGATCGATTATTTTCTGCCTGTTCAGATGTGCCATGTTCGGGTGAACGATCATTACCGGGTATGGCACGATGCCTGCCACCTGGACGATGCACTGATGGCTCCAACGGATCTGAACCACTTCGATGGTTATGTTCAGGGGCCTTCAACCCTTTCGAAATACAAAGCTTACGATCAGGTACCCGGCTTAAACGAAGGTGGCTGGCACGATGCCGGTGATTTCGACTTAAGGGTTGAATCACAAATCGGTACGGTTGAGATGCTGGCTCACATGCTGCTAGAATTTGACCTTGATTACGATGCTACCCTGGTGGATGCCGATAAAAAGATCGTCCGTATTCACGAAGCTGATGGCGAAAACGATGTGGTTCAACAAATAGAACACGGACTGAAGTCGATTCTTGGCGGATACCGCGCGCTGGGAAGACTATACCGCGGAATCATATGCCCCACCCTCGATCAGTACGTGATGTTGGGCGATGCGGCTGCCATGACCGACAATCTACCCTGGGATGCTTCCATGCCTCTCGAGAAGCGCGACGACCGGATGGTCTTTACCGAAGAAAACATTCGCAGGGAATGCGGTGTGGGGAGTGGTTTAGCCACCACAGCCCTGGCACTGAAAAAGCATCGTCCTGAACTGGCTGACGAATGCCTGAAAACTGCCCTGGCCTTATGGGAAATATCGGGCAAGCAAAGTACCGGCAGTACAAGGGTGAATTTTGCTGCTTCGCTCTTAGTGGCTACCGGCGACCAGCAGTTTGCTGATGAAATTTATGCCAACGAAACCAGCATCGTGCGCAATGTAGGAGCTTTTGCCATGAACCTGGCACGTGCGAACGAACTGATGAAGAATAACGATTTCAAAGCAAAATTGAAGGAAGCCATCAGACAACAGGCTGCAGAAGTTGCCAAAGATGCCGAAACCACACCTTTTGGCGTACCTTATCGCCCGCATATTTGGGGACATGGCTGGACCAACCAGCGTTTTGGCGTAGAGCAATACTTTATCAACAAAGCCTGGCCCGATGTGACGAAAGCCGATTACTTTATCAATGCACTGAATTTCAACCTTGGCGTTCATCCGGGTGACAATACCGCTTCGTTTGCTTCAGGGGTTGGTTCCAACTCGGTATTGGTGGGTTATGGACTAAACCGTGCCGACTGGTCGTACATTCCCGGAGGCGTGGTGTCGGGCACAGCCTTGATCCGGCCCGATTTACCGGAGCTGAAAATCTGGCCTTATTTCTGGCAGCAAACCGAGTATGTGATGGGCGGTGGCTCCACCAATTTCATGTTCCTGGTACTGGCAGTTGATGAGTATTTGAACCGGTGATCCAGTAAGCAGTCACAGTAAGCAGTCAAAGTTGGCAGTGGCAGCTGGCAGTGACAGTTGGCAGTTGGCAGTGCTTATGCTATTGACTCTTAAGAAACAAGGGCAAAATCTTTGTAGTCAAACCCTGCCAATGCTTATGGCCAGGGAGTAGTTGTTGCAGCGCAATT
>JAFGVJ010000083.1 GCA_016938055.1 Prolixibacteraceae bacterium | reverse complement strand
TGAGGGCGATGTTTCGGTGGTGGTGAATGGTCACCTGGCTGGGAACGACTTGCAGGAATTGATCGAAATATACATGGACGACATTGTAGGGGAGAAGATTTACGACCAGTTTGGTACCGAATTTCCCCTGTTGGTGAAACTGATCGATGCCAATGAAGACCTGTCCATCCAGGTGCATCCCAACGATCAACAATCGAAGGAAAGGCACAATGCCTTTGGTAAAACAGAAATGTGGATTGCCCTCGACGATACCGAACAACCCCGTTTGATCAACGGTTTTAATCAGGATACCAACAAGGAAACCTTTTTGAAGAAACTGAACGACGGTACCCTCCCTGAATTGTTCCAATATGCCGATGTGAAGCGAGGCGATGTTTTCTTTATTCCTGCCGGAAGGGTTCATGCAATTTGTGCCGGCAACCTCATTGCCGAAATACAGCAAACCTCCGATGTAACTTACCGGATTTATGATTATAACCGGAAAGATCAAAACGGCAATGGCCGTGAATTGCACCTCGATTGGTCGCTGGATGTGATTGACTATTCAAAGGTGAAAGAACCCAAGGTGACTTATCAAACAGCACAAAATAAACCGGTTGAGTTGGTTACTTGTCCCTATTTCACCACCAACCTGCTTGATTTGAGCTTACCCATGGCCCGTGATTATTATGCCTACGACAGTTTTGTAATCCTGATGTGCCTCGAAGGTGCATGCAACATTGGTCAAAAAGGTCAGTTCAATATTGAAATGGCCATGGGCGAAACCGTTTTAATTCCGGCGTCGTTGCATCACATTGTGTTGGATCCCATTGGACAACATGCCCGCATTGCCGAAGTTTACATCAAATAATAACTGCATGATTATTAAAACAGCTCGCTTTGTCATCAGCAATACTGAAGTTGACAAGTGCCCGAAACCTACAAAGCCTGAATATGCTTTCATTGGCCGTTCAAACGTTGGGAAATCTTCACTGATCAACATGTTGACCGGTTTTTCCAAGCTGGCTAAAACCTCAGGAAGACCAGGCAAAACAAGATTGATCAACCATTTCATCATCAACGACGAATGGTTCCTGGTCGATTTACCGGGCTTTGGATTTGCCAAAGTATCAAAATCTGACCGGCTAGCCTGGGAGAAGTTTATCCGGAAATACCTGTTAACCCGCGAAAACCTGTATTGTGTTTGCTTGCTGGTTGATTCACGTCACGAACCTCAGCCCATCGATCTGGAATTCATGCAATGGATGGGTGTGAGCGGCATCCCTTTCGTGATTGTTTTCACCAAAGCTGATAAGCTCAACAAAACGCAGATGCAGGAATTTCAGGAAAAGTACAGGGATAAATTGCTGGAAACCTGGGATGAATGCCCCCAAATGTTTGTCACTTCGGCTGAAACTGCCATGGGACGCGATGAATTGCTCAATTTTATTGAACAAGTCAATAAAGACAATACTTAAGCTTGATTGTGTGGAAAGGTATTCGCTCAAATCTTCCAATTTCTATTGAAACACATCGATATTTTTATATTTTTGAGCCGAGGAAATTTAATCAAATTCTGTAAGCATGCCACGCAAAGCCCCGCTGAAAGTTTTCACAGGAACCGCTACTTCCTACCTAACAGAGCAAATTTGCAATCATCTGAGCATCGATATGGGAAAAACTTCTTGTCCTCGCTTTAGCGATGGTGAGTTTGAACCCTGCTATGAAGAAACCATTCGTGGTTCTTATGTATTTATTGTGCAATCGACTTTTCCGCCGGCTGACAATTTATGGGAACTGTTGCTGATGGTCGATGCTGCCAAACGTGCTTCGGCTTATAAAGTGATCGCAGTGATTCCTTACCTGGGGTATGCCCGTCAGGACCGAAAAGACAAACCCCGGGTTTCCATTGGGGCAAAAGTAGTAGCCGATGTTTTATCCAAAGCCGGCATTGACCGTTTGATTGCTGTTGATTTGCATGCCGACCAGATTCAGGCTTTCTTCGATGTTCCGGTTGATCACCTTTATGCATCATCGCTGTTTGTGCCTTACATTAAGGAAATGAACCTGCCCAATGTGGTGATTGCTTCACCCGATGTGGGAGGTACCAAACGGGCCAATACCTATGCCAAACTGCTCGAAACCGACCTGGTCATCTGCCACAAAACACGCAGCAAAGCCAATGTGGTGGGCAATATGACGGTTATTGGCGATGTGGCAGGGAAAGATGTCATTCTGGTTGACGACATTATTGATACGGCCGGAACCATTACCAAGGCAGCCGATTTGTTAATGGAAAAAGGTGCCAGCAGTGTCAGGGCTTTTGCGACCCATCCCATCTTGTCGGGCAATGCTTATGAAAACATTGAAAAATCGGCCCTTCAGGAGGTATTCTTTACCGATACCATTCCCTTGAAACAACAGAGCGATAAAATTAAAATCATTTCACTGGCCCCCTTGCTGGCCGATGTGATTGACAAAGTATACTATTACAAATCGATCAGCACTTTTTATATCCAATAATTTGTGTTGAATTCATTGAAAAACAGGAACATCGATTAATTTGTCGGGGCTCCTGTTTTTTTCATCAGATTGTTCTATATTTGCAGCACTTTTAAAAACAATACATAAACAAGTGTATGCGGTTTGCCCCGGGCACCCGGGGAGGGCTGAGTACCACAAAAATGAAATTATGAAAACATTTGAATTAGCTGGAAAATTAAGAACAGCAGTGGGCAAGAAAGATGCCGCTAAGTTAAGAACTGAAGAGAAAGTACCTTGCGTGATGTATGGTACCCAAAATGAACCCATTCATTTCTACTGTGAAAAGGCCGATCTGCGCAAGCTGATTTATTCACCCAATGTTTACCTGGTTGATCTCGATCTCGAAGGAGCAAAACATCAAGCCATTATGCAGGATATTCAGTTTCATCCTGTGACCGATGAGACCCTGCACATCGACTTCCTGAAGGTAAGCGATGATAAACCGGTAAAAGTGAGCATTCCTGTGAAAACCACCGGTTATGCAAAAGGTATGAAAACAGGGGGTAAAATGCAGCTCGAAGTACGCCGTTTGGTGGTTTCTGCCCTGCCTAAAGATTTGCCCGATGCCATTACCATCGACATCACTGATCTGGAGCTGGGACAAAGTTTCCGTGTAAGTGACATCAAGGATGATAAGTTGACCATTATGACCGGTAAGTCGGTTCCGGTTGTACGCATCATGGTTACCCGTGCCGCCCGTGCTGCTCAGGGAAGCGAAGCCGCTGCCCAGGGTAAGAAAAAATAATTGATTCACAAGGGCTGACAACAGCCTGCGATGATGATTGATCATCACCATTTTTCTCACTTCATTCACTTACAAACAATGAAATTCTTAATTGTAGGTTTAGGAAACATCGGAGAAGAATATCAAAATACCCGCCATAATATTGGCTTTAACATATTGGACGCCCTTGCCGGGGCGTCCAATCTTGTTTTTGACGTGAACAAACGCTATGGCGCGGTGGCCGAATTCAAATTCAAAGGCCGAATCTTCGTGTTGCTGAAACCTTCGACATATGTGAACCTGAGCGGAAATGCCGTTCGCTACTGGATGCAAAAAGAAAACATTCCCTTGGAACAGGTATTGGTGCTGGTTGACGATTTGGCTCTCCCGCTGGGGACCATCAGGGTAAGGGGCAAGGGCGGCGATGCCGGGCACAATGGTTTAAAACATATTGAGCAGCTATTGGAAACCAATGCTTATGCCAGGGTCCGATTTGGCATTGGCAATGAATTTGGCCAGGGACAGCAAATCGATTATGTGTTGGGTAAATGGACAGCTGATGAATGGAAAATTTTACCCGAACGCATCGATAAAGTCATTGAAATCATCAAATCGTTCGGAACGGTTGGCTTAGCACGTACCATGAATCAGTTCAACAACAAGTAAGATGGAAAATACGGTTCGCATTGACAAATGGTTGTGGGCAGTGAGGTTGTTCAAAACCAGGAGCCTGGCTTCAGAAGCTTGTCGTAAAGGGAATGTGAAGGTGAATGGTAGCGAAGCAAAACCTTCGCGCGAGATTCATGCAGGCCATGTGGTTGAGGTTCGTGAAAACCCGGTCACCTATCGCTACAAAGTGCTGGACGTAGCCGAGAAACGAATGGGAGCCAAACTGGTGCCTCAGTATTGCGAAGACACAACACCACCCGAGAACCTTGAAATCCTCAACATGCAAAAATACATGAAATGGTCCGAACGCGACAAGGGAACAGGACGGCCTACCAAAAAAGACCGCAGGGAACTTGACGATTTCCGTTCTTCCTGAAAATCAACCTTAATCCATTCATATGCTTGTTTCCCGAGAAAAAAGAAAAACCAACATTGTAGAATACATTCTTTACCTGTGGCAGATTGAAGACTTGATCCGTGCCCTTGAGCTCGATATGGACAAAATTACCAGTTCACTGGCAGGAGCCTATCAGGTGGATGATACAATAAGGGAAGAAATTGTAGCATGGTACCAAAACCTGGTATTGATGATGCAAAAAGAACAAAAGCAACAAGGAGGACACCTTCAGTTCCTGGTGAACCTTACCGACGACCTGAACCGATTTCACCTGGCACTGATCGACCAGCAAACCGATCCGGAATACACCCGGCTATACAGCAACATTCAACCCGATATTGAACTGGTACGGAACAAATCGGGGCAACAGCACCACGATGTGGAAGTTGTGTTGAATTCGTTATACATCATCCTGATGTTGAAAATGAAGCAGCACGAAGTGTCAGAAGGTACACAGCAAGCAGTTTGGAAGTTTGGTCACTTCATGGGGTATCTTGCCAAATTGTACAAGGCATACGAATCGGGCGATCTGGAAATCAATTTCTGATTACATAAAGCGACTTTTCAAATCTTCATCGGGAAGCATGCAGCTTTCCCGTTTTCCAAACCAGCGATAGCGGTTTCGGGCTATTAGCCGGTAAACGGGATCTCTGAACCAC
>JAFGVJ010000082.1 GCA_016938055.1 Prolixibacteraceae bacterium | reverse complement strand
TTCAGTCAGATCAAGTCTTTTTCATGTTTGGCGTTTTAGTTTGGGGGATAGTTTTTTGGGAGACATCAGATGATGTCTCCTTTTTTTATGTCCATTTCTAAAACTTCCTGCTTTAAAAATTCTTCCAAAACCATTTTTCTTATTTTTGTACGATTTTTAACAAGCACACAGCAAATCTTACAATTACATCTTCATGGAAATTCCTAGCAAATACGATCCGGCCCTCATAGAACAAAAATGGTATCAATACTGGATGGATCAACGATTCTTTCATTCTGAACCCGATCATCGCGAACCCTATACCATTGTCATTCCACCGCCAAATGTTACCGGAGTTTTGCATATGGGGCATATGTTGAACAATACCATTCAGGACATTCTGGTCCGTAGAGCCCGTATGCTCGGAAAAAATGCCTGCTGGGTGCCAGGTACCGATCATGCTTCCATTGCCACCGAAGCAAAGGTGGTAGCCAAGCTGAAAGCCGAAGGCATCGAAAAGCACCAGCTAAGTCGTGATGAATTTTTGAAACATGCCTGGGAGTGGACACACAAACACGGAGGTATTATTCTAGAACAATTAAAAAAGCTAGGTGCATCGTGCGATTGGGACCGTACCTGTTTTACGATGGATGAAGAACGTTCCCGCTCTGTGATCAGGGTATTTATTGATTTACACAAAAAAGGGCTGATATACCGTGGAGTACGAATGGTGAACTGGGATCCTCAGGCCAAAACTGCAGTCTCCGATGAAGAAGTCATTTATAAAGAAGAAAATTCGAACCTTTACTATGTTCGATATAAAATTGAGAACAGTACCGATGAATGGGTGACCATTGCAACAACCCGTCCGGAAACTATTTTGGGCGATACAGCTGTTTGTGTCAATCCGGCCGATGAGCGTTTCCGTCACCTGAAAGGGAAAAGGGTATTGGTTCCATTAATCCACCGTTCAATTCCCATCATTGAAGACGATTATGTTGACATGGAATTCGGAACAGGATGTTTGAAAATCACCCCGGCCCACGATGTCAACGACTATGAAATTGGCATGCGCCATAACCTTGACACCATCGACACCTTCAACGACGATGGCACCCTGAGTGAAAAAGCCGGCTTATTGATCGGCATCGACCGTTTTGAAGCACGTAAACAAATCATTCCAATGCTCCAGGATGCGGGAAATCTAGTGAAGGTTGAAGCCTATAAAAATAAAATCGGCTATTCCGAACGGACCGATGTGATCATTGAACCTAAGTTATCGGCCCAATGGTTCCTGGCGATGGAGCAATTAGCCAAACCCGCTTTAGACGCGGTGGAGACTGACGATGTTGCCTTTTATCCTTCGAAATTTAAAAACCTCTATCGCCATTGGATGAGTGGCATTAAAGACTGGTGTATCAGTCGTCAGTTGTGGTGGGGACATCAAATCCCTGTATATTATCTGCCCGATGGAACTTATGTGGTTGCAGAAAGTGCAGAGGAAGCATTGAGCCTGTCCATTGAAAAATCAGGCAATCAGGCATTGACAATCGGTGATCTGAAACAAGATGAAGATGTGCTCGACACCTGGGCCTCGTCATGGCTTTGGCCCATGGCCGTTTTTGGAGGCATCACTGATCCAGACAATAAAGAAATCAACTACTATTACCCTACCAATGACTTGGTTACAGCACCCGAGATTATTTTTTTCTGGGTTGCACGTATGATCATTGCAGGCTATGAATACCGAAACGACAAACCTTTTAAAAATGTATACTTTACAGGCATTGTACGGGACAAACTGCGAAGGAAAATGTCTAAATCACTGGGCAATTCACCCGATCCGCTTGACCTGATCGCACAATACGGTGCCGATGGGGTACGGGTTGGCATGCTGCTTAGTTCACCTGCCGGAAACGATTTACTCTTCGACGAAGCATTAACGGAACAAGGACGGAACTTCTCGGTAAAAATCTGGAACGCTTTCCGTCTTGTGAAACAATGGGAGGTTGATGCAAGTATACCGCAACCCCTTCACTCAAAATTGGTTCTTGAATGGTTTGAGTATAAACTGGCCGACATCATCGCCGAAATGGACGATCACTTCTCGAAGTTCAGAATTTCAGATGCCCTGATGTTGATCTACACCACTGTTCGTGACGAGTTCTCGTCGTGGTTACTTGAAATTGTTAAGCCTGCATATCAGCAACCCATCGATGCCCTCACCTACCAAAAGGTTACCGAAATGTTTGATGCACTAATGCGTTTGCTGCATCCGTTCATGCCTTTCATCACCGAAGAAATTTGGCAACTTTTGGGTGATAGAAAACAAGGCGAAAGCATCATGATTTCAGCACTGCCAAATTATTCAGCACAAAATACCGTGATGCTGGAACAGTTTGAAGATGTAAAAGAAACCATCACCGGCATCCGAAACATCCGAAAAAATAATCAATTGCCCTTTAAGGATGCCATTCCGCTTTTGGTCAATCCGGGGACCAAAGGATATCACCAGGCTTTTGATGCTGTGATCATGAAATTGGGCAATCTGATGGAAGTCCGAATCATTGATGAGGACATCAAAGGAGCCGTTACCTTCAGGGTCAAAACAGCCAATTTTTATATCGAACTGGGAGAAAGTATCGATGTGGAGGCTGAACTGCAAAAACTGGAGGAAGAACTGGCTTACACCAAAGGTTTTCTCGATGCTGTAGTGAAAAAACTCAGCAACGAACGTTTTGTTAACAATGCTCCGACACAGGTTGTAGACATTGAACGGAAAAAGCTTGCCGATGCTGAAGCCAAAATCAAATCGCTCGAAGAACAAATTTCCAACTTGAAGTAAACAACGAATCACCTGCCATACAACCCTGAACCTCTCTGGTCCGGGGTTTTTTTTGCGGGAATGTTAATAATACTAAAAAGCTGAACTTTCCTGTCCATCAGCTGTCGTATTTGAAAAAAGTTTGAAATGCAAACGATGATCATCCATATTTTCATTGTGTTGTTACTCCAAACAGCACCTAATAACGATACAAAACAAATGAAATACAATCAATTAACACCCTTCGAACAATATGTCATTGAAGGCAAAGGGACCGAACGCCCCTTTACCGGGGAGTATACCGATTTGTTTGAACCGGGTACTTATCATTGTAAAAAATGCAATGCACCACTTTATCATGCTAGCTCAAAATTCCACTCAAACTGCGGATGGCCGAGCTTTGATGAAGAAATCAGGGGTGCTGTAAAACGGGTCCGTGATGCAGACGGCAGTCGTACCGAAATCACCTGCGCAAGTTGTGGCGGTCACTTGGGACATGTATTCATTGGCGAAGGGTTTACATCCAAAAATACCCGGCATTGTGTCAATTCGGTATCGATGATTTTCGTGCCCGACAGTTTACAAAATCAGCAAAAATGATGTGACTGCCATTTGTCATAACCACCGACGGGAGATTTTCGCTAAATTGGCTCGAAATCAAAAACCAATACGATGACAAGAATTCAAAACTATATTGAAGAACATAAAGACCGTTTTCTTCAGGAACTATTTGGCTTGATCAGCATTCCTTCAATCAGTTCTTCTTCGGAACATAAGCAGGACATGTACAAAGCAGCAGAGTACTGGAAACAATTGTTGCTTGATGCCGGTGCCGACAAAGCCATGGTAATGGAAACCGAAGGACATCCTGTCACTTTTGGGGAAAAAATCATCGACCCGGCACTGCCCACCATTTTAGTATATGCTCACATGGACGTAATGCCCGTTGATCCTTTACACTTATGGAATACCGATCCATTCACGCCCATTATCAAAGATGATAAAATATGGGCACGCGGTGCCGACGATGACAAGGGTCAAAGCTTTATGCATGCCAAGGCTTTTGAATACATGGTGAAAACCAAAACGCTCCCCTGCAATGTAAAATTCCTGATCGAGGGAGAAGAGGAAATAGGATCACCCAACCTTGGAAAATTTTGCACCGAACACAAGCAAATGCTGAAATCGGATGTTATTCTGGTCTCCGACACTACCATGATTTCAGCCGATCAACCTTCCATTACCACCGGATTGAGGGGACTCTCCTACTGGCAGGTTGAAGTGAGCGGGCCCAACCGCGATTTGCATTCCGGATTATACGGGGGAGCAGTGGCTAACCCTATCAACATCCTGTGCCGAATGATTGAACGTTGCACCAATAAAAACAATTCCATTGCTATTCCCGATTTTTATAAGAATGTTGAAGAAGTCACTGATGAAGAGCGCCGCTTATTGAACAAACGTCCCTTCGATAAGGAAGCTTACAAAAAAGCCATTGGCGTTGACAAACTGTTTGGCGAAATGGGCTATACCACCATTGAACGCACTGGGATCAGACCTTCGTTCGATGTATGCGGAATCTGGGGCGGATTTTCAGGAGAAGGAGCCAAAACCGTATTGCCGTCCAAGGCTTATGCAAAACTTTCATGCCGCCTGGTTCCGGGTCAGGATCATGAAGAAATTGGGAAGCTGATGGAATGGTACCTGCAAAGCATTGCCCCAAAATCGATTACGGTGAATGTTGAATATTTGCATGGCGGACAGGCCTATGTCTGCCCCATTGATCATCCCGCATATAAGGCAGCAGAACAGGCACTGACTGATACCTTTGGAGTGCAGCCACTGCCGGTCAGAAGCGGAGGAAGCATACCCATTGTAGCAGCTTTTGAAGCAATACTGGAAGTAAAAACTATTTTAATGGGTTTTGGGCTCGAATCGGATGCCATCCATTCACCCAACGAGAATTTTCCATTGTACAATTTTTACAAGGGCATAGAAACTATCCCTTTGTTCTACGACTACTTTACAAGCAAATTTTCAAAATAAACCCCTGCTATTTTCAATTTTAAAAGATATTTTATAAATATTTTTAAATAACCCCCTATTTTTACAGGGGGTTATTTTTGTTTTTATTAATTTTCGCAAAAATATTTTTTCGAAACTAAAATCACTACCAATGAAAACAATGCTGATCATCAAATGTGGCGAAACCTTTCCGGAAACGAAGGTAACGTTTGGCGACTTCGAAGATTGGATCATTGCCCGATCGGGACTTCCTGCCAATGTTTTCAAGATTGTTGATGTAGCCAACGGAGCCCAATTGAAGCACCCCAGTGAATATGTAGCTGCCATCATCACAGGGTCACAAGCCAACGTGGATGATGATTTACCCTGGATCGAACCCTTGGAAAACTGGATACTGACAGCCCGCTACAGCAATGTTCCCATCCTGGGCATTTGTTTTGGCCATCAACTAATTGCCAAAGCTTTTGGCGGCAAGGTCATCCTTAATCCTGCAGGAATGTCACTGGGCATTATCAACATCAATGTAACAGAGGAGGGAAAGAACAACAAACTCTTCAAACAGACCGGGAGCAATTTCGAAAGTTTTGTACACCATGCCTATATCGTGGATAGTTTGCCAAATCTTGCCAGCATTCTCGCCACAAACGACCAGGGAGTTGTGTATGCATTTTCGTTCGATAAAATCTGTGGCATACAATTTCATCCTGAATTCAGTCCGGAAATCATGCAACACTATTTCGATCTTTTAAAAATAAACAATGCCCGAAAAAACAGGTTTATTTTGAAATCTTCTTTTAAAAATGATTCTATCATCTCAAACTTCATAGATGACTCATTGATATTATAGGTCAATTCAACATTAACCCCCAATTTTTTAAGGTTAATGTTAATTTTTTGTATTTTTCTTGCATCAAAGCGTAAATTTTATCAATTAAAATATATTTTTGGATCGTTTTTCAACGACAAACAGGATTTTTACCACTTATTATTTGATATTTCTTACTTTTTGTCAATTTGAGGGAAAACAAAATATAAAAATGATTGATGACTAATAAAAACATGTAACTATGGCAACATTTCGTTTGGCAGCTTTCAACAAGCTTTTGGAAAGAAAACCGATTGAGGTTAAAAGAGAAGCCGATTTAACTTCTGATTATTATGGGTCGAAGGTCTTCGACAGGGCAAAAATGAAGAAGTACCTGTCAAAAGATTCCTATAAGGCCGTCATTGACGCCATTGACAATGGGACTACCATTGACCGCAAAATTGCTGATGGTGTGGCCACCGGCATGAAAGCCTGGGCCCTTGAAAACGGTGCGACCCATTACACTCACTGGTTTCAGCCGCTGACAGACGGAACCGCTGAAAAACACGATGCCTTTATTGAACACAGCGACATGGGTGGGGTGGTAGAAGCATTCTCAGGGAAATTGCTGGCTCAACAGGAACCCGATGCCTCGTCCTTTCCCAATGGCGGTTTACGCCAGACTTTCGAAGCGCGGGGATATACCGCATGGGACGTTTCGTCCCCAGCATTTTTGATGGGCTCAACCCTGTGTATTCCCACCATTTTCATTTCCTACACCGGTGAAGCACTCGATTACAAGGCTCCCTTGTTGAAAGCTTTGAATGCTGTGGATAAGGCTGCGGTAGATGTTTGCCAATATTTTGATAAAAACGTAACCAAGGTATGGGCCAACCTGGGTTGGGAACAGGAATATTTCCTGATTGATGAAGCGCTTTACCAGGCACGTCCGGACCTTTCCCTCACCGGCAGAACCCTCATGGGCCACTCCTCCTCGAAGGACCAACAACTGGATGATCATTATTTCGGTTCCATTCCAACCCGGGTTCACAATTTCATGATCGATCTGGAAAATGAAGCTTATAAATTGGGGATCCCTGTAAAAACCCGTCACAACGAGGTTGCTCCTAACCAGTTTGAATTGGCTCCTATTTTCGAAGAGTGTAACCTGGCCAATGACCATAACCAAATGATCATGGATCTCTTGAACCGGGTAGCCCGTAAACATGCTTTCCGTTGCCTGCTGCACGAGAAACCATTTGCCGGTATCAACGGATCCGGAAAACATAACAACTGGTCGCTTTCGACCAACACCGGTGTGGTATTGTATGCTCCCGGCAAAAATCCAAAAGGCAACATGCAATTCCTCACTTTTGTAGTGAATGCATTGATGGCGCTGTATAAACATCAGGATCTTTTGCGTGCCAGTATTCTGAATGCATCGAATGCACACCGCCTGGGCGCCAACGAAGCACCACCAGCCATCATGTCAGCTTTCCTGGGAACCGAAGTCAACAAAATGCTCGCCCTGATTGAGCAGAATGTGTCTGACAAGAAAATGAGTCCCGAGGAAAAAACCTCACTCAAACTGAACATTGGCCGTATTCCCGAGATTTTGCTCGACAACACCGACCGTAACAGGACTTCGCCCTTTGCATTTACCGGAAATCGTTTTGAATTCAGGGCTGTAGGTTCATCAGCCAACTGTGCTTCAGCCATGATCTCGCTGAACACAGCAGTAGCTGCACAACTTATTGAATTCAAACAAGATGTTGATGCGCTGATTGAAAAGGGAATTAAGAAAGACGAAGCCATTCTGCAAGTGCTTAAAAAATACATTGGTATTTGCAAAACCATCCGTTTCGATGGTAACGGTTACAGCCAGGAATGGGTTGTAGAAGCAGCCAAAAGAGGATTGACCAACATCACCTCAGTACCTGATGCACTGAAAGGTTACCTTACTCCATCGTCGAAAGATCTGTTTTCCAAATTAGGTGTCTTCGATAAAAATGAACTGGAAGGCCGCGTTGAGGTAGAATACGAAAAATTCACCAAAAAAATTCAGATCGAAGCCAGGGTGTTAGGCGATTTGGCCATCAACCATATTGTACCCACAGCTGTGAAGTATCAAACCCTGCTGATTGAGAATGTCAAAGGCTTGAAGGATGTTTTTGGGGATGAATACGTGAACCTGGCCGGAAACCGACTGGAAATTATCCGTGAGATCTCTGATCACATCACTGCAATCAAGAACATGGTCAAAGAAATGATTGAGGCCAGAAAGGTCGCGAATGCATTGTCGGATCAAATTGAAATGGCCTATGCCTACGACAAGGATGTACGTCCCTACCTGACAGACATACGCTATCACATCGACAAACTGGAACTCATAGTGGATGATGAATTGTGGCCTTTGCCAAAATACCGTGAGTTGTTGTTTACCCGCTAGTGGATATAACTGAATAAAAGAAAGCACTGACCCAACGATCAGTGCTTTCTTTTTTCAATATAAAGGCAAAGTAAACCTGAATACCGTACCTAGCCCAAGCTTACTTTCAAACTGTATGGTCTCCCCATGTTGTTCAATAAATTCTTTACAAAGCAGCAACCCGATTCCTGTGCCTTTTTCATTCATTAGACCAATGGTAGAGAACTTTTCACTTGAATTAAAAATTTTGAATTGATCGCTGTCCTTGATCCCAACACCAGAGTCGCTAACACTTACCAGCACTTTCTCACCTTTGAGAGCTTCCACTAATATTTTTATCTGTCCTTTTTCAGGGGTAAACTTTATAGCATTAGTGATCAAATTACGCAATATGGTATTCAGCATCATCTTGTCGAATTTAACAACAAGGTTTTCAGGACAATCTGTTTTAATCTGGATTTCTTTATAGCCAAGGGCTGATTGGGCAAATGCTGTATTCTCCTTAATTATTTTTTCAATGACGATCCGTTCAGGTTCAAATTGAATTCTGCCTAACTGTGACCGAGTCCAATGTAAAAGATTATCCATCAAATGATAGGCATGATTTGCAGATTCGTCGAGTGCATTGAGCGACTTGAACAGTTTCTGACGATCCATGCTTTGATAGTTCTTGTTCAACATACCTGTAAGTTGCCTGAACCATTGCAAAGGATTCCGTAACTCATGTACCATAATGGCATAAAGCTTGTCCTTTTCGTTGTTTGCACGGGTAAGTCTTTCGTTCAGCTCATTCAGTTCTTCATTCTTTTTAACAACAATCGTATTCAATTCATGCAAAACCCGGTTAGAACACTTTTTTCGTTTGAGGTTTACCAGTGAAATGATAACCATCGTCAATAATGTAAGAATTAATAAACCACTCATCACGATCATGATGTTCCTTTGTCGAATGGCAAGCCCCTTGAGTTCAATGTCCTTTCTCAACAATTCATTTTGTTTTCCTTTTGAGGCTGACTCATAGGCCACTTGAAGCTCATCAAAGTTCAACTGGTTAGCAATCTGGTCATTTTCGTCTTTAATTTGTGAATACTTTACGTAATAATCGAGTGCCGACTGGTAGTTTTGTAGTTCAAGTTCAAGTTGATAAAAGTTTAATAGTAAGGCTTCAACCATTTCATTTGCTCCGTTCGCCATGGCAATTGTTAAGGCATGCTCCAGATGCTGCCTTCCCATTTCAAACTTGCCATTTTGAATATAAAAAACCGACAAGGTTTGTTCAGCATTGATAATCCCTTTTGCATAATTCATTTGAGAGGAGAGCTCCAGCGATTCAATGAGATAGTCGTAAGCTATTGAATCAGTGGCTCCAAGAATTCTCCCCATGTTGTTAAGGCATTTCACCTTACCTTTTAAATAGTTGATTTCTTCAAAAATTACCCTGGCATTTTGATAATAAAGTAAAGCACTATCCAATTGTCCCTGGAATTCAAAAACCTCACCAATATTTTTCAACGACTTGCCAATGCCTTCATAATAAAGTTGTTTAGTTCGAATTTTCAATGCCAGGCAATGATAATGCATGGCTTTCTTAGTATCCCCTTTTGCTTGATAAATATTGCCCAATTGATTGTTGACTGAAGCAAAATTGATGGGATCGTTCTCAGCACTTGAATATTCCAGTGCCAGATAATACGATTCAAGAGCTTTTCCAGTATTCCCAACGGTTAAATAAAAATTACCAATATTCCGGTGCAATTCTGTTATCACTGTACTATCCCTCAGGTTAAGTGCAATTTGCAAACCATCCAAAAAAAATTCGTACGATTTTTTAAACTCTCCTACCGAATGATAATATTTACCAATATGATTGAGCGCTCTGCTCTGTCCGCCATAATAGTTGCATTGCAGGGTATGTTTATGTGCATCTATAAAATTAGCGAGGGCTTTATCAAAATTTCCCCAATTGTAATAAATTTTCCCAATGCCAATTTTTGCATCAGCAATCCCCTCATAAAAGCCTTGATCATTTGCCAACTGCAGTGCTGTTTGAAAAGCTTGCAAGGCCTTATGATTCTCACCAGCAACATGCAGTTGCTCTCCACTTTGCAAGTACTGATGAACTGGTTGATTGTACTGATATAGCTCATTTGCATAATAGGTTTTCTGAGGAACGTCAGCACCAAGCTCATCAGCATTACTCCAATTTCCTTGTAAATGATTGTTTGATGCTGCCTCCGAAAAATACTGATGGAAGATCAACAAACTAAGAAAAATAATGCTTGGGATATTCATATTAGTGGGGCGATAACAAACCATTTTTGATGGCAAATCGTGTCAGATCAGCATTATTATTCAAATGAAGTTTTTTCAGAATATGGTTCCGATGGTTACTGAGGGTATTTTTGCTCATGCTCAGTTGAAGGGCAATTTCACTATTTGCTTTTCCGTTAGCCAGAAGCTTAAGAATTTGAAATTCCCGGGGCGTTAAAACAGAGGGATCAAGTTGAGTACTATTGGCATCGATCAATATATCAACTAATTCTGTAGATTGATTAGGTGTCAGGTAGCGACCTTTTTGAAGTACATGTCCTAAAATATCTACAATTTCATCCGGACTGCTTTGCTTGCTAATAAAAGCACTTGCCCCTGACTGTAACATCTTTATCATATGAAACCGATCATCATTCATCGTAAATATCACAAGGTGCATGGTAGGAAAATGACGTTTCACATGTTCAATGATGGTCATGGTATCCATTCCCGGCATATGTACGTCCAGTATCAAAATGTCATATGATTTGATATCAAGCTGCTCAATCAGTTCATCGCCATTCCTGCATGTATCGATGTGTTCAAACCGGGAATCATTTTCAAGGATGAATTGTAATCCGGCTCTAACAACGGCATGATCATCGGCAATTATTACTTTGGTCATAAGCAACTTATTTAAAGCCGAAAATTAAATCGCAAAGGTTTTTAAAACTTCACGAATCAATTAATTTTTGATTACGATTTCAATCAGAATTTGATAGATATTAATCTTAGGTTATCAGAATGCGTATTCATTATTAAAAAAGGAAGATTCCTTTTTGTGCAGACCCTTAAAGCTTGTCTATCTGACACTTAGTTCAATTAACCTCGTGTGGTATTTTGTACCACTTTTGGACATTTACACTCACCATTGCAGGGGCTCTTCATCTAACTTAAAATTGTGCATCGGTTGTGTACCCATTTGCAGCACATTCAAAGCGATGCGAATTTGATGTACTTTCCAGTAAAACATGCTGATATTTAATAAAACAAGCCTATAAATTGAATAAGCAACAAAATCACAGACAAATGAAAAAAAATTTACTTCTTCTCGCAGTTATGATTATGAATGTTTTAGCCTTTGGCCAAAACGTTAAACTTGAGGTTCCCATTACTAAGACTGGTGAAACCCAAATTGAAGTTGAAGACGAAAACGATGTGGTGATTGATACAATTACCATTAGTATTTCTACCGACGATGCAGAACAGGAAAATGACGAAATGGACACCTTAATCGATGACGACATTGATGCAGGTTGGGAAGGAGCCGACGGCGATGCCAATATCCTTACAGCAGGGCTTCGTTTCCAGAACATCACCATTCCTAAAGGGGCAACCATTGATTCAGCCTTTATTGTTGTATGTTCACATGAGCCCAAAACAGTTGAAGATGTTGCAAAACTGACTATTTATGCCGAAGCGGCTGATCATGCAGCAACATTTTCGGAAGACGCTCTGATTACTGAACGATCTTCAACCAGTGCAAAGGTGAAATGGACGGTTGCCGAGGAATGGGGATTGTGGACCTTCCACCAAACCCCCGATTTGAAGAACATCGTTCAGGAAATAATTAACCGACCTGCATGGGCCCTCGGAAATGCTATCGCCTTTGTGATATCTGGAGAAAATCAAGGGGTCACTGAATATGAGAATGCCCGCGAATGGGAAGCATTTGAAAACATCGCCGATCCCGAAGAAGGTGGCGATGGAGCCAATCATGCTGAAAGGGTTCCCCGTTTAAGAATTTATTATACAGCACCATCGTACAGCCTGGTAATTCCCATTATCAAAACGGGAGAAACCCAGATTGAGGTAGAAGATGATAACGATGTGGTGATTGATACCATTACCATCAGTATCTCAACCGACGATGCTGAACAGGAAAACGACGAAATCGATACCTTAATTGACGATGACATTGACGCTGGTTGGGAAGGTGCAGATGGTGATGCCAACATTCTGACAGCTGGTTTAAGGTTCCAGAACATCACCATTCCACAAGGTGCAACAATTGAATCGGCATACATTGAAATCACTTCACACGAACCCAAAACTGTTGAAGATGTAGCAAAACTGACAATCTATGCCGAAGCAAACGACCATGCACCCACCTTTACTGAAGATGCACTCATTTCGGACCGTGCTTCAACCAATGCCAAAGTTAACTGGGAAGTTGCTGAGGAATGGGGTCTGTGGACCATGCATCAGACTCCTGAATTGAAAAGCATTGTGCAGGAAATCATTAACCGATCAGGCTGGAAATCAGGAAATGCCATAGCTTTTGTGATCACAGGCGAAAATCAGGGGGTAACAGAATATGAAAATGCCCGTGAATGGGAAGCATTCGAAAACATTGCCGATCCGGAAGAAGGCGGGGATGGTGCAAACCATGCCGATAGGGTTCCAAAATTGCATGTAACTTTCTCTCTTTCGACCAGTACACATTCACACTCCACATTCTTGGGCAATGATTTGAATGTTTATCCAAATCCTGTAGAAAGAAATCAGTTCATGATCAAGTTCAATGACAGTTCAATGAGTGAATATACTGTTAACATTTACAAGCTCAATGGAAAATTGGTCAGGACCTTTAATGGAGAAACCGACTCGAATGAAGTTAGTTTTGACGTGGAAGGGATAGACAAAGGGCTTTATATACTTAAAACAGTTTTCAACAATACAAGCAATACCCAGAGGATTATTATAAAATAATTAAGAAGAAGAAAGTGGAAGGTCTGCACTATCAAGCCTTCCACTTTTTCTTAAATTCTTCGAAACATGAAGCGATCGCGCGTATTATTGCTGATTTTTTTTTCATCAGTATTCTTCTTAAGCAGCCTTTCGATGAAGGCTCAAAACTACGAAATCAGCGGAATGGTTTTAGATGCAGTAAATCGAGAATCCCTGCCCGGAGCTTCTGTAGTACTTGTAGAAACAAACCGAGGAACAATTGCAGATTTCGCAGGAGCTTTCAAACTGACAACCAGAAGACAGAATGTCAACCTTAAAGTAACTTACATTGGCTACATTCCACAAACCATTTCCTTGAATCTTCTTCTTGACAAATCGAAAAACCTTATCATTTTACTGGAACAAAATACTACCGATATTGATGAAGTGATCGTCAGTGGTCAGGCCGAAGGTTCAACAAAGGCATTCATCGACCAGCAGAATGCAGAGAATATCAAAAACATTGTTTCCGCGGAACAGATCGGGAAGTTTCCTGATATGAATGCTGCTGAGGCGATGCAAAGAATTACTGGAATTACCATTCAACGTGACCAGGGAGAAGGCAGGTACATCCAATTGCGGGGCACACCACCCGAGATGACCAATTTCAACATCAATGGAGAGCAAATACCTTCACCCGAGGGCTCAGTACGCTATGTTGGCATGGATATCATATCGGCCGATCAGATTGAAACCATTGAAGTCACAAAAGTACTTACACCCGATATGGATGGCGATGGGATTGCCGGATCGGTCAATATTGTAACCCAAAAAGCAAAACGGGAAATTCCGGAAATCAAAATCAGTATGGCCAGTGGTTACAGCCAATTACGGGGAACACTGAATCATAATTTTCAATTATCATTCGGAGCCCGAAAAAAAAAGATGGGTCTTCAGTTCAATACCAGCTATTATGAAAACCAACAAGGCTCCCATAACCTGGAAGCAGAATTTGTAAAAGGTCCATTTTGGGGCTCTCAAAACGAAGGAGTCAATAATTACCACCTAATGTATCAAGAGTTCCAGCTTCGCTATTATGAAACTCACCGAAAAAGAATAGGTTTCAGTGCCACACTTGATTATGAATTCAACAAAAACCACAACATTTATCTCAGGGGCATGCTGAATCAATTCAATGATCAACAAGCCAGAAGTAGAAAAACTTATGATCTGGAGGATGCTGTGGATATCAATAATTATTTGTACG
This sequence comes from Prolixibacteraceae bacterium, assembly GCA_016938055.1. GTDB lineage: Bacteria > Bacteroidota > Bacteroidia > Bacteroidales > Prolixibacteraceae > Roseimarinus. Next base: position 3,743 of record JAFGVJ010000082.1, on the reverse strand, counting down.
GGGGCATCATCCACGATGTAAAATACCGGAAGAAAGAACAAAATGTGAATACCCTTAATCTTGGAGGGAGAAACAACTTCGGTTTCTTTGAAATTGACTATGAGCTGGCCTATGCCCTTGCCAAAGAAAAAGTACCCGACCGATTGGAAGCAGCATTTGACAACCCTGGTCAAGCCTTACAAATAACACTTGACCGTGATGGTACCTCTTTCCCAAAACCCTTCATGCAAAATCCTGTACACGATTCAATTGCAAACAACTATGCCAATTTTGAATTTAAAGGAATTGAACTGAGCGAAAGCGAAGTAAATGACCACAATCTGACAGCTAAGCTAAACCTGCATGTCCCTTTCAAATTTTCATTTTTACCAGGGAAAGGTACTCTGAAACTGGGTGGAAAAATCAGGCAGAAAGAGAAAACAAAGGATGATGAAGTCAAAGCTTTCTCGGAATACAACACCAAATGGTTCGATTTCATTTACCCCACAACAAGGCCTCGACAAGAAATGAAGCTCACAGAATTATCAACGGGAGTTAAAACACGTAATCTATTAAACCAGGGATACGTGGTTGAACAAATTCCCGATCCTTATAAAATGCGTGATTTTTATAACTTTAACTCCTTCCTTTTTTACTATGGCGACAAATATGATACTGAATCAAGGGTGAAGTCACTTGTAGCTGATTATAATGCCCATGAATTGATCACGGCTTATTATGCAATGTTGCAATACGAGTTGCCAAAACTTTCAATGTACGCCGGTATCAGGGCTGAAAACACTCATGTCAGTTATGAAGGAAACGCAATTATTAAAAACTCAAGAGGCTACTACGATACTACGCTGGTAAGTCAAGATGAAAGAGATCATCACTTTTTGCTTCCAAATTTTCAATTGAAATATTCACCAAGCAAAAAATTAAATTTCAGGGCAGCCTATACCACTTCGTTCTCCAGACCTAATTTCGAAGATGTAATGCCTGTTCGCGAAGAGGACAGAGACAATATCAAATATGGGAATCCGGATCTCCTGTATCCCTTTTCGAAGAATTTCGACTTGATGCTTGAACAATATCTCAAAAATAACGGGATACTTTCTGCCGGGTTATACTTTAAAAAAATAGAAAACTTCATAACACCCTACAAATTACATGCATTTGATGTTGGTGTTGGGGGGCATGTTGACATAGAAATGCCAATCAATGGTAAAGAATCCCACATTTGGGGTGCTGAAATCCAGGGACAGTTCAAATTCAGTTTCTTCGACAACACTGCACTTCCCGGCTTTTTCTCAAACTTTGGGCTCTTTTCAAACTATTCGTTGACCTTTTCAGATGCAACAATCTATCAACGTCTCCCAGCTAATTTTTCAAACGATACCATTGATATCAAAAACCAGGGAGTGGCTGTGTTCATGAATCTTAATGAGATAGAGCACATCAGTTTGCCCGGTCAAAGCAGGCATTCGGCAAACCTCGCTTTCTTTTACGAAGGAAAAAAACTGTATGCAAAATTATCGGCCAATTATCACGATAAATACTTACGCAATCTTGGAGGAGATGCCGATCTGGATGAATATGTAGATGAAGCCTGGCACCTGGATTTTAATGCATCGCTTGCAATCAATAATAATATAAAATGTTTTATCGATGTGATGAACATTCTCAATACACCATCGACTGTATATTTAGGTTCCACTGATTACTTGCAACAACAGGAATACTATTCGTGGACTGCAAGAGTTGGCATAAAAATTAATCTATAACAAAACATAATACTATGAAATTAAAAGAATTAAACAGTTATTTCAATTTGGTAGTGATTGCCCTCTTATTCCTTGCATCGGCCTGCAAAAACCGTGATGACAAACCCATTCCACGCGATCCGAATGTGAAACTATCAGTTACGGCCAGTGCTGAAACAACGCCGGTATTATCTTATTATAACGAAGATGCAGCTGATGATCCTGCCATTTGGGTAAATCAAACAGCACCAGAAAAAAGTCTGATAGTAGGGACCAATAAAAAATTAGGACTCAGTGTATATAATTTGAATGGCGATGAAATTTACTATGGTGAAGTAGGAAGGATCAACAATGTCGATATTCGGGAAATTTATTCCGGATCGGAGAAAATTGTATTGGTTGCCGGCAGTAATAGAACAAATAATACCATTGCTTTATACAAGTTAGATACAATTTCAGGCAAACTGCATTCCCTAAACAACATGGGTTTAAAAACCAATCTAGTAGAAGTTTATGGTTTTTGTCTCTACCAAAATTCTGAGTTGAATAAAACTTATGCATTCATCAACGGCAAATCAGGGTTCATTGAACAATGGTTGCTCTCTCCGGTCAATAGTGATAGCCTCACCGGAGAAAAAATCCGAACGCTAAAAATCAATTCACAGCCCGAAGGAATGGTAGCCGATGATGAACTGAATGTCTTGTTCGTAGGAGAAGAAGATCGCGGCATCTGGAAATTTTCAGCATTGGAAGATGATCCGGTAAATCCTGTATTCCTTGAAAACAGTGGCGAAGAAAATTCAATGATCAAATACGACATTGAAGGTTTGTCCATCTATTACCATGCTAAGGGAAAAGGCTACCTCATTGCATCCAGTCAGGGAAATTATTCCTATGCTGTATTTAACCGCGACGGGAACAACGAATACCTCTTCAGCTTTTTTATTGACGATGGTGATTTTGATGGAGTTGAGGAAACTGATGGCATTGAAGTGACCAGCCAGTTTCTTGGAGAACTGTATCCAAAAGGGGCTTTTATTGTCCAGGACGGGTTCAACTTTAATAACGATACGCTGTCAAACCAAAATTTTAAAATTATTGACTGGCAACAAATAGAAGAACTGATAAAAGTTCCGTAAACACTCAGTATTTTTGGAATTCAAAAAAAATCAATCAAATTGCAAAGTAGGATGTTATTACGGTAACATCCTTTTTGTTTTAGAAAAATGCTTTGTTCAAACTATACCTAAATCCAATTCTGTTCGTTATGCTATATTGGAATCATGTATCTTCGGCATTTCACCGAAATTCTTTACTTTTAACGCCATATTGGATGAAAGGAATGCACAAGCCGACTACACACAATATTATCTACATCATTGTTTTACTGTTGATCCTTTCGGGATGCTCTGCTTCACGTTTAGGCCGATCGGCAGAAAAATCCTATGAAATTGGAGAATATTACAGCGCCATTGAGAAGTACCTGGATGCATCGCGCGGTGAAAAAGATCCCGAGAAAATCAAAACCTACAACTATTATTTGGCCAATGCCTATTGGTACATCGATGATTATAAGAAAGCTGAACTCCGGCTCAGAAACCTGGTCGATAAGAATCATCCCGACAGTACATTGATCCTTAAATATGCACACACCCAACGTTATAAAGGAAATTATGAAGATGCCATCTCGCTTTATCAACGCTTTCTGCAAATAGTACCCGGCAACCAAGAAGCCCTCAACGGGATTGAGTCCTGCAAGCTGACGCCTGAATGGGAAAAAAATCCCACCCGCTTTGAAGTAAGCCGCGAAAGATTACTGAGTTCGCGCGATGCTGATTTTTCACCTGCCTTTGTGGGCGGATTGGACAACAATATTATTTTTACCTCTACCAGGGAAGGTGCCGTGGGACGGAAAAAAAATGCCATTACCGGGCAGCGAAATACCGACTTGTTCAAATCCAACTTCGATATTCAAAAACAACGCTGGGAAAAACCCACTCC
>JAFGVJ010000081.1 GCA_016938055.1 Prolixibacteraceae bacterium | reverse complement strand
TTATGGTTTGCGCAATGTTGAGTCGAATGAAATGATTGAATTCTCAAACGGGACCACAGGCATTGTTCTCAACCTTGAAGAAGACAATGTTGGAGCAGTCTTGCTAGGAACCATGGATGGCCTTCGTGAAGGTTCAGTGGTGAAACGCAAAAAGAAAATTGCTTCTATCATGGCCGGTGATGGAATGTTGGGCCGTATTGTGAATACCCTGGGCGAACCCCTCGACGGGAAAGGCCCCATTGAGGGAAAACGCTACGAGATGACCCTCGAACGCAAAGCCCCGGGGGTAATTTTCCGCCAACCTGTAAAAGAACCCCTCCAAACCGGTATCAAAGCCATCGATGCCATGATCCCCATCGGACGTGGTCAGCGTGAGTTGATCATTGGCGACCGTCAAACAGGTAAAACGGCCATTGCCATTGATACCATCATTAACCAGCGCGAAAATTACGAGTTGGGGAAACCCGTTTATTGTATTTACGTTGCCATTGGGCAAAAAGGATCCACTGTTGCCAACATTGCCTCCACCCTCGAAAAACACGGGGCCATGGCCTACACCGCCATCGTCATGTCAACAGCTTCGGACCCGGCTGCCCTTCAATTTTATGCACCTTATGCCGGTGCAGCACTGGGAGAATTCTTCCGCGATACCGGACGTCATGCCCTGATTATTTATGATGATCTTTCGAAACAGGCTGTATCCTATCGCGAAGTATCGCTTTTGCTACGTCGTCCACCTGGGCGTGAAGCTTATCCGGGTGATGTATTCTATCTGCACTCGCGCTTGCTCGAACGCGCTGCCCGCATCATCGACTCCGATGTGATTGCCCGCAGTATGAACGACATTCCCGAGAGCATCAGGCACCTGGTAAAAGGCGGCGGCTCCTTAACGGCTCTCCCCATCATCGAAACCCAGGCCGGCGACGTATCGGCTTACATCCCCACCAACGTGATCTCCATCACCGACGGACAGATTTTCCTGGAATCAAGCCTTTTCAACTCGGGTATCAGGCCTGCAATTAACGTAGGTATTTCGGTTTCGAGGGTTGGTGGAAACGCCCAAATCAAATCGATGAAAAAAATTGCCGGAACCCTCAAACTCGACCAGGCTCAGTACCGCGAACTGGAAGCCTTCTCGAAATTTGGATCCGATCTTGATGCAGCCACCAAACGGGTGCTCGAAAAAGGCGCCCGTAACACAGAAATCCTGAAACAGGGTCAGTATAAGCCGGTGAAGGTCGAACATCAGATTGCCATCATTTACCTGGGAGTGGAAGACCTCCTGCGCAATGTCCCGCTCGATAAACTGCTTCCCTTTGAAGTGGCCTATATCGATTACCTTGAACTCAATCACAAAGCCGTGTTGGATGATCTGAAAGCCGGTAACCTTACCGACGAAACCAAAGGGATATTATCAAAGGTTGCTGCTGAATTGTCTGAAAAATATAAAACGAATTAATGGCCCAGCTAAAGGAAATACGGAGCAGAATTGCATCGATCAAGAATACCCGGCAGGTCACCAGTGCCATGAAAATGGTATCGGCTGCCAAGCTGAAAAAGGCACAGGACGCCATTTTGCAAATTGCTCCTTACGATCATAAACTGCATGAAATTGTACAAAACCTAAGTTTAGGGGATGTTGAATTCAATTCCGTGTTCTTTTCCAAACCCGAAGTGAAGGACGTTTTACTGGTAGTGGTGGGAGCCAACCGGGGTTTATGTGGTGGTTTCAATACCAATGTTGCCCGTTTTTCCCTTGTGCATGCCCGCCAAATCCATGGCAAACAATTCAATGCCGGCAAGGTTCAGGTGATTTCTATTGGCCGTCAGGTTGAAAAATCTCTGAGATCGAATCATATTGACTGTATGGCCAACCAACACGATTTGCTGAACGACCATCATTTTACAACTATTGCATCATTTGCCGGGCAACTGATGAAACTGTTCAGCGAGGGATCTTTTCAACGCATTGACATTGTGTACAACAAATTCAAGAATGCAGCCGTTCAGGAACTCACTGCTGAGCAATTTTTACCGGTTCCTAAACCTGAAAATCTGTTGGAAGTTGGCACCAGACCCGATTATATCTTTGAACCAACGCAGGATGAAATCCTGACTACGCTGGTTCCCCAGATGCTGAAAATGCGTTTGTACCGCATTCTGCTCGACTCCAATGCTGCGGAACAAGGGGCAAGGATGACTGCCATGCACCAGGCCACCGACAATGCTACCGACATTATTCGCGAGCTGCAAACCAAATACAACAATGCTAGGCAGGCAGCCATCACCAACGAAATTCTTGAAATTACAGCAGGAGCCGAAGCATTGAAGGGTTAAAAACAACCCAAATCGATTTTCCCGTTTTCCCTGGGTTTTCCTTCGATGTTATATGGAAAATAGATCAGGGACGATCCGGCATTTTTAGCAGGGGCAAGGAGACGTAGCTGATAGTTATCTTGCTTTGAATCAACAAATCCGGGATGATCGTAAAGACAATTGTTCCCCATCACCGATTGGTTCAGTTCATCGACGTTTCGCCAACGCTTCCGGTCAAAATTTCGTTGCACCAGGTTTCCTGCCAATTGCTGATCGAACAAACAATGATGCAGGTTCACCCATACCCTGGGAGAAGTTAGTTTATTGAATGTGCTCACATATTCAGCCTCACCTTCAATGGACAAAAGGGTTCCGGCTTCGTTCCCGGTCATGATGGAATTGACCAAGTAACTGCGTGCCGGTACTTTTCCAAGGTTTGCCACGGCCGCCCCCTGCGAGGTTCCTTTGTTGTTGCTCAAGGTACCGTTCAGTATCAGCAGACTGGAATTCCGGTCGAGGGTCAAAGCGCCACCGCCTCTGTAGCTTACATTGTTTATGACCAGGCAATTTACCATGGTCAACAATCCATAGTCCTTGTAGTTGGTGTCGAAGTAAATGGCCCCGCCATCGCCATGTGCAACATTCCGGTTGAAAGTACAGTTATAAAATTTGCAGTGGTAACCATTGATGGCATTACAGTACACTGCCACCGCACCACCATTGTTTCGCGATGCATTGTTGGTGAATGTACAGTTGATGATGGTAGGGGCAGCACCAACCGAAATGTACAGGGCGCCTCCATCCAAAATGGAACGGTTGTTTTCAAAGCTACAATTGACCAGCCTGATGGTTTCACCACCACCCAGGATGTGAATTCCTCCTCCGTATTGTTGGTGAAAGCTACCTCCCGAGGCATCACCACCCCGGATGGTCAGCCCATCGAGCCTGATATAGGTACTGGTCCAGATCGAAACCACATGTTTGGCCAGTCCTTTCCCTTCGAGGATCACCTTGTTGGCTTCCACATTGCGCTGATACAGGTAACGTTCATTTCCCCTGAACCCGCCATAAATGTAAATTCCCTTTCGCAGATTAATGCTAAAAGGAGCACTGTAACTTCCGGCTGCTACCCATATCTGGCTTCGCTCGGGTGCCTGATCAATGGCCTTTTGCAGCGAGGTATAGGCATTGTCCCAGCTGCTTCCGTTGGAATTATTGCCCGAAGGAGCAACATATACCGTATTCATTCTGCCAGCTGATCCGAATTCCAGGAGATGTTTAACCTGAAATTCCTTGGCTGCGTTCAACTGCAAGGGAATCAGACAAGGTTGGCCTGAAATGGGACTGCTCACATCGATTCCTGAAATGGTGTGGTAGTACTGCCCGTCAGCGTCAGCGAACAGGCATCCTCCGCCGGCATGGGGAATTACTCCCTCCTGAAAGGTGTATGGCCCTTCAAACTGATCAGCTGTTGCCAGAAAAATATCAAACCGGCTATCCACCATGTCGGGGTTGGCTGTGATACCTTCCAGAGGCCAGAATTTGTTCCACTTCGAGGCAGCCAGTACATAGCGCTTATCAAGCAAAGAAAGCTGTACCGAAACAGCATCAATGGCCTTCCCGTTACTGTCTTTCAACTGCTTGACCTGTTTTGATTCAAAGCCTGTTAGATCGGCGTTCATTTTCAAATATTTGCCATTCTCCCAAATAAGGTAAACAGCGCTATCGGCATCCACAAACAAGGAGGCGTTGGTGCCTTCCAGCAAGGGCTGCTCTCCACCCACTTCAATCCAAGGTCCCTGGGCCCAGCCACTGGTGCTTTTTAAAATTCCGGAACGCTTGCTGTTTGAGTTGGTATAGGTGATCCAGAAGGTCTTTTTAAAGTAGTAGATTTTGGGGGACATGATCCCACGTTCGCGCCAGCCTTTACTGGTAGCAATAATTTTTTGCCAGGCAACTGCATCATCAGCAAAAGTCCATACATAACTGTTGGTGCCAATGAGGTTCCAATTTTGTAAATCCTTTGAGGCCCAAACCTTGATCCCTTCCTGCACGCCAAACTGATCACCAGTGGTACCAGTCATGTAATAGGTATCAAAAGGCCCCTTACAAATTGAAACGTCACTGATGTTTTCTTCCAGAATAACCTTTAAAAAAGGAAGGGAGGGATCACTCCGTTCAATATAATTTTCAATCACCTGAACCACACTATCGGGAGGAACAGCCAGCGAAACGGAACATAAGAGAAGAAGTATCGGGAACAGCAACTTCATGGTTGATTTTTTGGTGCATCAGTGTTAGCATCAAAAATAGGAAATTTATCAATGGGCTTCGCCCGGAGTTATCAACAGGAAATCTTGGATCAACTGTTACTGACCCATTTGCGATTTCAACAGCTTAACCTGATTGCGTAACATTTCGGCTTCGGCCTTCGATGTCTTCAACTCGCTTTGTAAACGCTTGTTTTCTAAAATCTTCTGCTCCAACTCCCCGGCAGTTTTGTCCAGATCGCTCCGCAATTGTTCATAACGGCTCTTCCCGGAGGAGGCTTCACTTTCGGCGTTTTTCAACTGAATACGCTGCGCGTCAAATTCAACCCGAAGGGTTTCCAATTGTTGTTTCCGCTCTTCAGCCAACTGTAAAGCCATTCTGATTTCACGGTCTTTTTCGGACAGTAACTGGTTCAACCTTCGTTTTTCGATTTGAAAGGTGTTGATTTGTTCTTCAATATTACTGCTGCTGGTGCTGAGCCTGGCATGCAAACCCTGAACATGCCGGTTCAACGAGTCGATGTATTGGTCTTTTTGCAGGTTCGAATACCTGAAATCGTTTCTGATGTCATTGAATTCTGTTTCTAAATTGTTCACCTGGCTGGTCAGTTCCTGAACGCGGTTTTCAGCCTGATTGCGGTAAGCAGTCATTTCAACATACTTTTTTTTCGAAACACAAGCCGAAGACATCAGCAAAATTGCGGTAACGAATAAAACCCATTTGGAAGACAAGCGCTGCATGATTATTCAGTTTGATGATGAATGAATACAATTTTTTTAACAAATGTAAAATAAACTACTGCCATTAAAACGTTATTGTTCTTGAAAATTGTATTTACTTTTATCAAAATAAATGATTTACAGATGAAAAACCATATCATTCTCACCCTTTTGCTCCTTGTATTGATCAATTTTGCCCATGGGCAGGAAGGCAAAACAGTGAGCGGTAGGGTAATTGATGCAAGTAACGGAGAAGGTCTGCCCTTTATCAATGTGGGTATTGAAGGCAGTCTGGTTGGCACCGCCAGCGATAAAAACGGGATTTTTAGTTTTACTGTTCCCGCTGAACTGCTTGAGGGCAAACTGTATTTTTCGGCCATTGGCTATGAGCAATTATCAATACCCCTTCAAAGTTACCTGAAACGTCCGGAGCTGGTTGCGATGCAAACACAAACTTACGGGATCGACGATGTTGAAATTCAAACAAAATCGAGGGTAGCATACCGGATACTGCGCGATGCAGTGCAAAACATTCCCACGAAGTTTATTCACCAGCACTGTAACTATAAGGCCTTCTACGAAAGCAAGGTCAATAATGGATCAGCACCGCCTAAAACCCGAAAAGCAATGGTCCTGGTCGCGGATCCGAAAGGTTACAATGATTTGTTGAGTACCGATTCCAAAAGAAATTACCGTTTTCTGAATGTTCAAAGGAATTTTGAGGTACAAAGCCTGGCCGATGGCACCACCCTGATGGATGATTTGCTCATGGCCGATGCTGCTGCACATCCGGCCAACATACTCAACCTGGCTTACCTGCACGAATACGAGTTGGAAGTCTTAGATCAACAAGAATCTGGCGATACGCTTTGGGTGATTACCTTCAAACACCCCTCCCCGGAGATTAGCCGAACCGGTCATTTTCATGTTACAGGCTACGAAGGGAAAGTATATGTTCACCGCACAGAAATGGTTCCTGTTAGAATTGACATGCAAATGACCGCCAGTACCCAAAGCAAACATGGTGTGATGGCTGTTGCACAAGTGGACGAAGACATCCATGAGCTCACGAAAAACCTGAGTATTGTTTACAAAAAAACCACGCTGGGCTATGCGCCTGAAAAAATTGAGCTTTCACAAAAAGCCCTGGATCAATGGAAAAAAACGATCAGGATCGAAGCATCTTTAAGAATTATTGATATCAATACTGAAACACCTGAGATGCTAAGCCAACGGCAATACTTTGAAAAAATGCTCTCAGACCCTGATTTTAAAACTTCCGATGATTAGTACGCTGAAACAATGCCTTATAGCGCCTAATGACTGTTTAGCTTCTTATCGCGGTAGGCACCCGGTGTTGTTCCCTCAAACTGTTTAAAAACCCTGATCAGTGAGGCAGCTGAAGAAAAACCGGATTTCTCGGCCAGGTACTCCAGGGTGTATTGACCTCCTTGATCCTGCCCCATCAAATATTTGACTTCATCAATTCGGTAACGGTTCACAAAATCACTGAAGGGACATTCAAATTCTTCGTTGATCAATTTTGAGACATAAGTTCGGTTTGTTTTCAAGATCCGACTGATGTGGGTAATTTTCAAATCGTGTTGCCGGTAAATCTTTTCATCGTCGAACAACAACAACAGCTGCTTTTTCAACGGGATAAGAAAAGTTCTGGAATCCATAGTATTCTGTTCATCGTGGTGGCCATGATGGTTACGAAAAATGATCAGCGGTTCCTTTGCTTCATCAATCGATAAGTCGTATACCGAGTGACTCTGCAATTGTCCGAGATAACCAATGATGAAAAGCAGCACAGAAAAAACCAGGGCAGGAACAATGACCAACACCGCCCTTTCGGAGAAAAAAGACCGTCCCAGTGCATTGGCCATGGAACTCATGATGGCGGTCACTGAAAAAATGAGCATGAGCCATCGTGCCCAATCAACACTACGTCCTTCAAGGTTCGAATAAAAATCTTTAATCCTGAATTCATATTGATTGATCAGTTTCAAACCATAATAAAGATAGCCCACCACCTGAATAAACATGCTGACCCTGATGATCCGGTAGAGATTTTGCTGAAGGGACCACAAAGCAGAAATGTTTCCATCCGTTTGTTGAAGCATTGACATTTGGTTTTGCACATAGTCCAGCGGATGGTCCATGAGAACATACAACAAAGCAGTCATCATGGAAAAGAAAAGTGCAGGAACCAGGTGCCACAGGTTTTTCAAGCGATACTCCACATCGACAGTGAGCAGGCGAATAAACCAGTAGTACAAGGGGTAAACCGAAAGGTTGGCAAAAATGTATAAGGGGTCGATGTACAAATACAGCCTGGATTGATGGGAAAAGAAAACTGTATGGCTGAAATACAAAAAGGCAGCAACGCCCATGAAAATTCCCAGAAAATGCTTGGCCCTGTTTTTCTTTCCTGGAAATAATAACAATACAATTGCCCAGAACAATGCGACATACATGGGCGAAAAAACCAACATCTGAGAGAAAAACGGCATAAGTAAACGGTTAAAACCAGTTAAAAAACAAAAATCTTAAAAATATTGACGATTTGAGAATCCTATTGACGATTTCAAAATCGATTCTTCATGCAAAATAGGGAAATTTGCGCCATTACAGTTGCGACACGGGGAAATACTTTTAAAATCAACGAACCACGTAGTTTCTATTCTCAGTGAGGACTTGTAATGAATTGCAAGGACCAATTGATTGGATTACGCTGACAGCATTTAGCAAACATCGCTTTGTTTCCTCTTATTGTTTACATTCAACCAACAAACCAGACCCAAAGCGAAGGATTGTTACCCCGAAAGAAAAAGCCACGCACTTGAAGCGTGGCTTTTCTGTTTTAAGGGCTACAATAACCTTCATTTGCCTCTCTACCAGCCCGCTAGATTTTTCGGGACAACTAAGTCATCATCTAACCCTGTCAGAAGCAAATGATCGGAAGCATTACTTACCTAAATGCTTTTTAATCAAAGGAACCCATTTGTTCATTAACTGTAACTCATCATCCAGATGAGCATGATCGTCGGAACTATAAATCATCCATTTGATCTCTTCCTTACTTTTCCCCGAAGATTTGAAAATCAAGATAAGCTGATCAACCACCGTCACATTCTCCAGGGTTCGGTTATGATTGATCAGTTTACAGTCTGTCATTTCACTCAATCGAATATGAAGGGCCTTCTCAGTTTGATTCAAAAATTGAAAGTAAAATAACTGATGCTTGTTTTCATCAATTCCAAGAATGAAATCCCGACAAAAATCGAAACGGGTAATTTCAGCATGATGCTTTGATGCCAGCTCTTTTAGTTGTTGTAAAAACCATTGTGATTTTTTTTTGCTTTTCATGCCCATCAGAATAAATGGCACTGTCGAAAAGCTAACCAAAACCACGCCAATGATGATGATTCCTGTATTCATTGTTGTAATTTTTAAATGATTTAAATTGAATGATAGAATTACTGAACAAGCAGTCATAACTTAGCACTACCTGTTCTGTAGTCAATGAATGGCAGGAAATTACCAGAAAAAGTGAAAAGGGAATAAGCGTTCTGCTTTCAATCTCAACAAAGGATATTGTTCAAAAAGTGCTTGATATCGAACAAAATAAGTTGTCAATATATTTTCAAGCAGATTCAGTAAAATAAAAGAGTAAGTGAAAAAAGAAGCCTGGCTCATCAGCGATGCTAATCCGGCATGAAACTCCGTCTTAAAATCGGGAAAAGTGTGCTGATCCGGAGCCGATAGTTGTCCAAGGTCATACACCACCGCTTCCCGGTTCCCGCCATTGTTCATTTTTACAACCGAAGGGCGGGCAAAAACCAAAAAGGTGATGATGCTGTACAAGGTGAGCATCATCAGGGAACCAGCAGTTTTGATGGACTTATTCACGTGGCAAAGCTAATCAGAAATTGCTTCCATTCTCAAGGTTTCGTAAACTTCTTTGAAGCCGCTCTGATGATCGCATAACACCATGAGTTGATCGTGTGCCTGAATGATTGTAGATCCTCTGGGAGTAAAGTACTTGCCATCGCGTTTGATCAGGGCAATAAGGGCTGCTTTGGGAAAATCAAGATCAACAATTTTTTGACCAACAGCCTTACAATCAGGCTTGATTTCAATTTCCTGCATGAGTGATCGCGGATATTCCGACACAAACTGCGACTCGGTGAACGCAGGTTTTACAACGGAGGGTAATGAAACGCGAAGCCAACGCGCAACCAGGGAAAGTGAAGTACCCTGCAATAGCACTGATGTAATGGCAATAAAGAAAACGATGTTGAAAATCATTTCTGCTTTTTCGATGCCTGCCAACAGCGGATAAGTGGCAAAAACGATGGGCACAGCACCGCGTAAACCAACCCATGAAATATAAAATCGGCGCCGGGCTTTCATTTTGAAGGGGATCATACTGATCATGACACTCAGGGGCCTTGCCACCAAAATGAGGAAAAGCGAAATGAGCAAACCGATACCGATATAAGGCACAACATGGCTGGGATAAACCAGTAAACCAAGTGTAAGAAAGAGCACAATCTGCATCAGCCAGGCCATCCCATCGTACATTTGCAAAATGGTTTTCTTGTGAATGAGATCGTGATTCCCTAAAAAAACCGCGCTGATGTATATGGCTAAAAATCCGTTTCCTCCAACAAAATTTGTTGCTGAAAATGTCGCAAACATCAGGGTAATCATCAACACTGGATAAAGGGCTTCAAAACCGAGCTCAATTTTGTTAATGATGTAAAGACTTAGCCGCCCGAAAAGAAATCCCGCAAGGGCGCCAATACCCATTTGCTGCAAAAACATGGGAACAATGGACCAGAAACTTTTGTCCTGGTTGACCACCAGCGCTAAAAAAGCAATGGTCAGTACATAGGCCATGGGATCGTTACTTCCGCTTTCCAGCTCAAGGGTAGGCCGAAGTCTGTTTTTCAACTGCAGGTTTTTTGCACGTAAAATTGAAAAAACGGCTGCAGCATCGGTCGATGATACAATGGAACCCAGCAACATGCTTTCGTAAATGGTCAAATCGGTTATTAGAAATACGAAAGTTCCCAGTGAAACTGCTGTGAGCAAAACCCCGAAAGTTGAAAGGCTTAGCCCCTGCCATAGGATAGGCTTTACTGTTTTCCAGTTGGTATCCAATCCTCCCGAAAACAGGATGAAATTCAACGATACAATTCCGATGAACTGTGCAACTTGAGGATCATCGAAATGGATTTTCCCAATCCCGTCAGATCCTGCCAACATCCCGATCCCCAAAAAAAGCAACAGGGTAGGAACCCCGAATTTGTAGGATGTTTTACCGGCAATCAGGCTCAGGAAAAGCAGGATTGATCCAATCAAAAGGATATTTTCAGTAGTTAAAATCATGGCTTAATCTTTTTCAAGGCCCAACACTTCCCGGAGTTCGTTCATCAGTTTTCTCTCCATCGAAAGAGTCAGGTTCAGTCCTTTTAGGATGGCTGGATTTTGGGCAATCTGACTGCATGCCACAATTCCTTTCTCAATGAGCAACTGCTTTTGGTTTTTGGTAAGGTGGTTCAATACAGTAACAGGATAAATCCTGTCGCGGTCAATCAGTTCACGAAGACTGTTACCAGCAGGGTAATCCCAACTGAGCAGCTTTAGCCCGCTACAGGTTCCATAATCAATGGCATCGGAAGTAAAACGGGTATTGGTCACCAGCCAGCCCTGAAAGGTAAACCCATTGAACTCCTTCATTGTTTTCCGTTGATCAATCAGATCGTTCACCCTTGATCGGATGTAAAGGGATACTTTTACATTCACATTTTTATCGGTACTCAGGCCATATTTGCATTCCACAAAACACTGTTCCTTTCCTTTGGTTGCCAAAACATCCACCTCGTGAGTCACGCAACGGCCCGGAACAATTTGCCCAACCAGTACCTCATAACCCATACTTTCAAAAATTTTTCCAATGAATTGTTCAAAGGGATATCCGGTAGGCCCCAATTCCATGATGCCATTTTTCAATTTATATTGCGAAGCCACCTTCTTGTTCCGAAGCTTTCTCAATGAAGCAAATGCCCTGGTATAGATTTGACGGGTGCTTACCCCATCAACGATCCATTGACTGACATCATTCAAAACCTGGTTGATCAGCACCTCATCGGCTCCGGCATTGCGCAGTGACTGTACAAATTTCTTACTGGAGAATGGCTCCAGTTCTCCTGATGCTTTTTTTATTTGGATCTTACTGCCCGAATGATTTTCCATGTGCCTGAGCTTTTTAATTTTTCAGAGGTAAGTTAGCAGAAATCCATGAAAAACGAACTGCAGCTAATCAAAAGAGGATATACATTTTGCATATCCTCTCTATTAATATTGTTATTTGATGATCAGTTAGTCAACAATTGAAACCCAGTGATGCAGGTCGGGTTCAACTCCATACTGGATGTCGATGAGTTTTTGATACAGCTTCTGCGAAATTGCTCCGGGTTCTTCGCCATAAAAATAACGTATGTCCTTATCGGCATCGTAAATGCTGCGGATGGGCGAAACAACCGCGGCGGTACCGCAGGCTCCTGCCTCGTTAAATTCAGCCAGTTCTTCTACCGGAATCTGTCGTTCTTCCACCTGCATCCCAAGATCAAGGGCCAGCTGACGAAGGCTGTTGTTGGTAATGGAGGGCAATATGGATTTCGACTTAGGCGTGATATAACTGTTCCCTTTGATGCCAAAGAAATTGGCAGGACCGCATTCATCGAGGTATTTCTTCTCCCTTGCATCGAGGTACAACACTGCTGAAAAACCTTCGTTGTGGGCACGCATACCCGCATTTAAACTGGCAGCATAATTGCCACCCACCTTGATGTTGCCGGTACCCAGCGGGGCTGCACGGTCGTACTCACGATAA
The DNA here is from genome assembly GCA_016938055.1 of Prolixibacteraceae bacterium. Taxonomy (GTDB): domain Bacteria; phylum Bacteroidota; class Bacteroidia; order Bacteroidales; family Prolixibacteraceae; genus Roseimarinus. The sequence goes on along the minus strand of JAFGVJ010000081.1, from coordinate 662 downwards.
ATCACATAATCGGTTGGCTTGAAACCTGCTTTGAAATAGGGGCCAACAGGCATAACAAACACCATGAACATGAATTCGTTGGCCGGTTTTACACCAATTTGCGGACCGCTGCCAATGAGCAGTGGCCTTATGTACAACGAAGCACCGGTACCAAAAGGCGGAACAAATTCTTCGTTCAATTTCACAACTTTGTGAATGGCTTCCACAAATATTTCAGTGGGCACCTCCTGCATCAGAATTCCTCTGGCCGACGACTGCATTCGTTTGGCATTTTCTTCAATCCTGAAAACCCTGATTTTACCATCATTCCCACGATAGGCTTTCAGTCCCTCAAAAGCTTCCTGTCCGTAATGCAAACAAGTAGCGGCCATGTGCAGGGTAATTTGAGTAGAGTCCGATACTTCCAGTTCGCTCCACTTTCCGTCGCGATAATAACAACGTACGTTGTAATTCGTGTCGGAATATCCAAATGCTAAATTCTTCCAGTCCAGATTTTTCATTGCAAATCGTATGTTAAATAGTTGGTACGATGAGCCAAATGTAAAAAAAGATGTAAACAATGAAGCGGTGATTTGTCATATATTTCAAATGTTTACCTTAAATTTCACATAATACCCACTATATTTCCTGATGTTCAGGACCTGACCATTCCCGAACAGGAG
>JAFGVJ010000403.1 GCA_016938055.1 Prolixibacteraceae bacterium | reverse complement strand
GCCAATTACATGTCGGAACAGAAAGCAAAAATGGATGAAGATATCCATGAACGTCATTTGCTGGTTTTGGATAAGATGCAGTCCGAAACTAAGATAATGATGGCTTGTGCTTTGGGATGTGGCGACAACCAAAACTGCATTGAAAACTGTGAACTTCGTTTTAAGCAAACCATGTGCCCCTATTATCTTCATTTCGACAAGGCCGTAATGTCGTATTACGATCAGTTTGCCCACGATTTTGCCCAATATCAACAACAATGCCGATCACTGATCGACGATGTTTATGCCTTTACCCAGCCCTGGATGGAAAGGATGGAATCACCGCAGTGGCGTCTGGCAGCCGAATACCAGCGAAAATATTTTGCCTATGCTGTGTCATACAACTGTTACCTGCATTGGAATGGTTTTGCCTATGCCGTGTATGGCATTGATGAAGCCACCTGCCTTGAATTGTACCGTACACCACCACAACCCGAAGAGGTGGAAGATTTTAGCGATCAGGACTTATCGGAAGGAGAATGTGACCCCGACACCAAATTCAAGCTGGAGGTGGCCATTTGTGAAATTGGCTTCGATTGTGAAACTGTTGAAGGAGGATGTAGCTTTGGACTTTCTTTATCGGCCAGCCACAATTTCCGGAAAAATTCTACCACCTATTTTGGTGGTGTGGGCGTACAGGGCGATGTTGGACCGGTTGGTGCTTCGGCAAAAGCAGGAGTGGTGATTACCGTGGGGCCTGATGGGGTCCAGGATGCAGGGGTGAAGGGTGAGGTTTCTGTTAGCAAAGGTTGGGGACCTCTCAAAGTGGGTGAATCTTTCAGCAGTACCACCACCATGATGGGAGGAACCAGTTTTTCAAGGCAAAATGAGGTTGGTTTGAGCTTTCTCAATCCCTGAATTTGAAACAATTTAAAACCCATACCATGAGATTTCAGCATTACTTTGTTCACTTACTGACCGCATTGATCTTTGTTGGTGGCATACCTTTGTTGCTTCCGGCACAAAAATCATGCGAAAGGATCGTTGTCTGTTCCGAAATGAGTCTGCCGCCCTTCCTTAGCGACAGCATTTTCAAAGAGGCCGGCAAATGCTACACAAATTATCTTATCCTGAATTCTGTAAAGAGCAATGAATATTTTCGGCTTCGAATTGTACCCTTGAAGGCTGGTCAAACTTTGGCAAAACCCGAATTTGATTATGAAATCAATGCGTCGATGAGTTATTTGCGCGGACGTTACAACATTGGTTTAAAGCTCACCAACATCAAAGGAGAATTGCTTGCAACAAGCAACTCGTGGTGCACAAAGCCCGATTCTATTTGCGAGGCCGTTATGTTGTCAGCACGTATGCTGGGCGCAAGCGATTCAATGGGCACACCACTCATTGATGTGATCACCAACTATGAAAAAAAAGCGCGCGAAGCGCAGGCAAATCTGGCACTTTGCCCAAGCATGCGTTTTATCAATACCGAAAGTATTCAACTAAAACCTGCTGAGCGGAAGCAAGTGAAATTGGAAGTGAGCGATGCCGATGGTGTTAAAATCAAAGGAATGAAAATTCAGGTGAAATGCAGTGAAGGAACCTTGGTACAGGGAACTGTGCTGACCAACAAGGATGGTATTGCCACCATCGACCTGTTTGCCCCCTTTGAAGAAACTGAATACAGGGTCGGGGCATTGGGCGAAGTGACCTATGCCAGCAAGCGCCAGGGACAGATTGATCCGGAACCCTTCGATATTTTGGTGAAGGTGAAAGAGCCAATTACCCGATTGAGTGCTTCCATTACTGTAAATGAATTGGTAGAAAAGAAGGAAAAAGATTCTTTCAAAGAATATCGCACAAAATCGACCACACTCTATACCAACCATCTGACGCTGAGCATTGCCCGGGGCAGGATCGAATACCTGCAAAAAGATCAAAACTGGAGCAACATCATGAGTATGGAAGGGATAAATTATGCCATTTTATACGGACTTACTACAGGAAGCGAAGATGGTGCACCTGATCCCATTAAAGTGAAAGAAAAGAATGAAGTGAAATCGATTGAAAACGGAAAGACCCGTATAGAGGAACGCAGTGAATGCAATGCCAGCACCAATGGCTGGGACATTGCCCTGTCCATTCATCCTTATGATCCGATGTCGCATACCGGCAATGTGGTTTCGCTGACCCGGAATTATGTGTTGACCCTCGAAGGGGTGGGCAACATCAGAATGCATACCCATCCTGATAAGTATGGATCAAAAGGGCGGGTGAATGGGGTAAAACGAAACAATCTGGATGAGCTGGAATCCTACACAAAAGAGGCCAATGTGGGAGCGCCTGGCTTTAATTACCGGAAGCGGGAAAAGTTTGAAACGAGGGTGGTGGTTCCGCTGGAAATACCGGATCCTACAGGGCTTGAAAAATACTTGTTGAACCCGCAAGGGGCTTACACCTTACATTTATATGGCTCACTTTATTCCGAAGATCTTGGTTATGATGAATATTCCGAAAAGGTTGAAGTGGTGATCAACATGTTCCCCGATGAGGAAGAATAGTTGCTGGAACATTTTCTTTGATGTTGTTTGTTGAAGTGTGGCTTCACGATAACAGCTCAACTGTTTTTTCAATGGCTTTCACTACCTGGTCAATCTCCTCTTTGGTGTTGTAAAAGGCTAACGAAAGGCGCACCGTACCGGGAATCCCCAGGCGGTCCATCAGGGGTTGCGCACAATGGTGACCGGTACGCAGGGCAAAGCCCATCTTGTCGAGGAACATACCCATGTCGTAGGGGTGAATCTGCCCAACCAGGAAGGAAATCACACTGGCTTTGTTTTCGGCTTCGCCAATGATGCGCATGCCTTTCATTGTGCGAAGTTTTTCGGTGGCGTATTCCAGCAGTTCATGCTCATAGGCGGCAATGTTTGTCAAACCAATTTGCTGAACATAGTCGATGGCAGCTCCCAAACCAATCACTTCGGTAAAGTTGGGCGTGCCTGCTTCAAATTTGTAGGGCAGGGCATTGAAGGTGGTGCCGGAGAAACTTACTTTTTCAATCATTTCGCCACCACCCAGGAAGGGGGGCATGGCATCGAGCCATTTCCGTTTCCCGTACAGACAGCCCACGCCAGTTGGGCCGTAAAGTTTGTGGCCCGAGAAAACAAAAAAGTCGCAATCCAAATCCTGCACATCCACGTTGCCGTGCTGTACGCCCTGAGCTCCGTCCACCAATACAGGTATGTTGTGGTGGTGTGCTTTTTCGATGATGGTCTTGATGGGGTTGATGGTTCCCAGCACATTTGAAACCAGGTTGAAAGCCATGAGTTTGGTCCGTTCGGTGATCAGTTCATCCAATTTTTCCAACATCAGTTCTCCACGGTCGCTTATAGGCAGCACTTTTACCACAGCTTTTTTGCGTTGCGCCAGCATTTGCCAGGGCACAATGTTGGCATGGTGTTCCATTTCAGAAATGATGATTTCATCACCTTCGGAAACAAAGGCTTCGCCAAATGAATAAGCCACCAGGTTGATGCTTTCGGTCGTTCCTTTGGTAAAGATGATCTCTTCGCGCGAGGGGGCGTTAATAAAATGCTGTACCTGATCTCTCACCGCTTCGTAGGCAAGTGTGGTTTGGTTGCTCATGTAGTGGGCTCCGCGGTGCGGGTTGCCGTTGAATTCACGGAATATCTTTTCCATGGCCTGCAACACCTGAAGGGGACGCAAGGCGGTAGCTGCACTGTCGAAGTAGGTATAGGGTTTCCCGTAAACCTGTTGTTCCAGAATCGGGAAATCTTTTCGGATGCTATGGATGTCGAAACTCATGGCGCAAAATTAAGGGTTTTATCGGGAAAACGCGATAATTATGGGAGGTAGATCCTTGGGAAGTTCAGTAGGAACGGCCAGCTGCTGTAGAAGGAGGTTTTGAGCTGTTAAGATTTTTTTTGGTTGTTTTGGATATGGGTCGTGCCTACGGCACTTGGCAACGGGTGTGTGGTTTTTGCTTCTGAGCCTATGGTTGAAACCATAGGTTACAAGATGGAATCATGCCTACGGCATTGGGGAGTTTTATAAAAAACATCCGGAAAAACAAGGTGAGTAGCCATTCCGGATGTTGTTGTATTGCATGTTTTGATTATTTCTTGTGACTGAGCGAACAGTTCTGGCAGGGACCCAGTTCGCCGCGTAATCGCCGATCGACCAGCTCTTCCATGCGTTCACGCAATACCGGGACGCCAATTTGAGAAAGGACTTCTTCGGCAAAGGCAAACATGATCATCAGGCGGGCTTCTTTCTCGCCAATGCCTCGGGCTCGTAAATAGAAAAGGGCATCTTCATCAATACGGCCCACCGTGGCGCCATGGCTGCAGCGCACATCGTCGGCATCGATGATGAGTTGCGGTTTGGTGTTCATTTCGGCAGTTTCGGTCAGCAACACGTTGTTGTTTTGCTGAAAAGCTTCGGTTTTCTGGGCATCGCGGAACACATGAATTTTCCCTGAAAATGCTCCGCTCGATTGGTCATCGAGGATGTTCTTGTACAACTGTGAACTGGTGCAGTTGGGCATCATGTGATCGATGGACGTGGCGTTGTCAACGTGCTGTTTTTCATCGGCCAGTATCAGCCCGTTCACGTTGGCATGGGCGTGTTCGCCGGCCAGTTTTACCTGCAGGTTGTTGCGTACAATCCCTCCGTTGAGGGTGATCACGTTGGTATCGAGCTTGGCATGATTTCCCAGTTTCGCATAAAAATGCGTATTGTTGACAGCTCCATTGTGTTGGTTTTGTACTGAGAAAAACCCGAACCGGGCATCATCGTTTACAAAACATTCACTCAGGTTGTTGAGAATGTAATATTGCTGGTTGAGGGTGTGATCGCAGAAAACAATTTTTACTTCGCTGTTTTTACCTGCCACAAAAAGATTGCGTTGTATGGCAAAGGTATGGTCTTTGGCATTCATCAAGTTGATGACCTGAACCGGGGCTTCGATGGTCACGTTGTCGGGGACATAGAAAAAGAGCCCGTCCTTTGCCAATGCCGTGTTGAGGTTGCTCATGGGGTCTTCCGACTGACCGGCCAGCTGGTTGTAGTATTTCTCCACCAGTTCGGGATGCTCGTTGGCGGCATGTTGCAGGCTGGAACAAATCACGCCCTCGGGGAAATTTCCCATTTTACGGTTCCGGCCATAATACCAGCCGTTGATCAGCAAAATCAGGTGGGTGTTCAGCTGCGGAACGTCGCAATTAAAGACTTCATGCAAATCGACGTTCTGTTCCACATAACGCGGTATTACCGAAAAATCGTTCTGAAATACGGGCCGAAGATCGGTGTATTTGTAATCTTCATTTTTGCGGGAAGGAATGCCCCGGCGTTTGAAAATGCCAATGGCTTTGCCGCGCGGGTTGTTCATAAAATCGGGACAGCCCTCGCGGTACATTTCAATGTTCTGATAGAACAGGTCGGTCAGTTCCTCTGTAGCAGTATAATTTACGGTTTCGAGCATAACTATTCTCCCAATTCTTTTTTAATCCAATCGTAGCCTTTTTCTTCCAATTCGTAAGCCAGTTCTTTTCCAGCCGATTTTACAATTTTCCCGTTGTACATCACGTGAACATGGTCGGGGATGATGTAATCGAGCAGGCGCTGATAATGGGTAACCACTATGGTGGCATTGTCGTCCCTTTTCAAGGCGTTAACACCGTTGGCCACTACCCGCAGAGCGTCAATATCGAGTCCTGAATCGGTTTCGTCGAGAATAGACAAACGTGGTTCCAGCATGGCCATCTGAAAAATTTCGTTGCGTTTCTTTTCTCCGCCCGAAAATCCTTCATTGACCGAACGGTTGGTGAGCTGAGAGCTGATTTCCACCACTTTCTTCTTTTCTTCCATCAGTTTGAGGAACTGTGAAGCAGTCAGGGGGTCGAGCCCCTTGTGTTTGCGGTGTTCATTGACGGCAGTTTTCAGAAAATTCACCATGCTTACCCCGGGAATTTCAATGGGGTATTGGAAACTAAGAAAGAGCCCGTTGCGGGCACGGTCTTCGGCTGCCTGATCAAGGAGGTTCTCACCCATAAAAGTGATTTCACCTTCGGTGACTTCATATTTTTCGTGCCCTGCCAATACATTGGCCAAGGTACTTTTTCCCGAACCATTGGGTCCCATAATGGCGTGAATTTCTCCGGGTTTAATCTCGAGATTGATTCCTTTCAGTATTTCTTTGCCTTCAACTACGGCGTGTAAGTTCTTTATTGATAACATAAGCCCCTCCTTCCTCCCCCAAAGGGAGGTTTTTACTTTTCGTTGTTCTTGTTTTTAAAACAGCGAATTATCGTTTTTATTAATATAATATTTGATTGATTCATATTTTCTTTTACAAATCCCAATTTTACTCCTCCCCTTTGGGGAGGCTGGGAGGGGCCTCTTTACCCCACACTACCCTCCAAACTCAGGGCAAGCAGTTTTTGCGCTTCCACGGCAAATTCCATGGGCAGCTTGTTGAGTACTTCCTTGGCATATCCGTTCACGATCATGGCCACGGCATCTTCGGTATCGATTCCACGCTGGTTGCAGTAGAAGATTTGGTCTTCACTGATTTTCGAAGTAGTGGCTTCGTGTTCCAAAATGGCGCTCTTGTTGGCGCATTCGATGTACGGGAAGGTATGCGCCCCACATTTGCTGCCCATTAATAGGGAGTCGCATTGCGAGAAATTCCGGGCATTGTCGGCCCGTTTGGAGACTTTCACCAAACCGCGGTAGGAGTTGTTGCTTACCCCGGCCGAGATGCCTTTCGAAACAATGAGGCTTTTGGTGTTTTTGCCAATGTGGATCATTTTGGTGCCGGTATCGGCTTGCTGGTGGTGGTTGGTTAAAGCCACCGAGTAAAACTCACCCTTTGAATGATCGCCCATGAGCACACAGCTGGGGTACTTCCAGGTAATGGCCGAACCGGTTTCTACCTGGGTCCAGGAGATTTTGGAATAATCGCCCCGGCAAATGCCCCTTTTGGTTACAAAGTTGTATATGCCGCCCTTCCCGTTTTTATCGCCGGGATACCAGTTTTGCACGGTTGAATATTTCACTTCGGCACGTTCCATGGCAATGATTTCCACCACGGCTGCATGCAGCTGGTTTTCATCACGCATGGGAGCAGTACATCCTTCGAGGTACGACACGTAACTATCGTCGTCGGCCACGATGAGCGTGCGTTCGAACTGGCCGGTATTGGCAGCGTTGATGCGGAAATAGGTGGACAATTCCATGGGACAACGCACTCCTTTGGGAATATAGCAGAAAGAGCCATCGCTGAAAACAGCCGAGTTCAGGGCAGCAAAATAGTTGTCGGCATAGGGTACGGCATTGCCCAGGTATTTTTTGACCAGATCGGGAAATTCACGCACGGCCTCACTGAAAGAGCAGAAGATGATGCCCTTTTCGGCCAGCACTTCCTTGAAAGTTGTTTTGACCGAAACACTGTCCATTACGGCATCGACAGCCACGCCGGCCAGGTGTTTTTGTTCTTCCAGCGGAATGCCCAGTTTGTTAAAAGTATCCAGCAACTCCTGATCAACTTCGTCGAGGCTGTTCAGTTTCTTTTTTTGTTTTGGGGCAGCATAATAACTGATGGACTGGTAATCGATGGGCGGAACTTTCAGGTAGGCCCAATCGGGTGCTTTCATTTCGAGCCATTTGCGATAAGCTTTTAGCCTGAAATCAAGCATCCATTCAGGTTCTTCTTTCTTCAATGAAATCAACCTCACCACATCTTCATTCAGACCAATGTCAATGATGTCGGTTTCGATATCGGTAACAAAGCCAAACTTATAATCTTCGTTGGTTACCTGTTCTAATAATTTATCTTGTTCTGTCATGTTATTTGTTCTATTGGTAAACCGATTTGTTCTATTCAAACAACGATTTAACAAGACGGTTTAAAAATTGTTGCAAAGATAGTAAAGTAGTCCTACTTTTAGCCCGAAATTTACTTTTTGACTCATCATCAAACGCTTGAAATGGCTGATAAAGAACGAAAAATTACACCGGTATCCGAACTGGGTGAGTTTGGATTGATTGAAAAGCTCACGGCTGGTTTTGACACCGTGAATGCCTCAACACTGAAGGGCGTGGGCGACGATGCTGCTGTTCTCGATTTTGGAGGAAAGTTGATAGTGGTCACTACCGATTTGTTGACCGAAGGTGTTCATTTCAATCTGATGTACGTTCCAATGAAACACTTGGGGTACAAGGCCGCTGTGGTCAACATCAGCGATGTGGTGGCCATGAATGCCACACCCCGGCAACTAACAGTTTCGCTGGCTATTTCATCGAAATTTTCGGTGGAAAACCTCGAGGAATTGTACGAAGGCATC
>JAFGVJ010000402.1 GCA_016938055.1 Prolixibacteraceae bacterium | reverse complement strand
GTCTTTTTCGACATGGTATTGTGCTTGATAGCATTCTCAATCAACAATTGAAGGGCCAAAGGTAAAATCAGCAGGTTTGTTTTTTCGGGTTCTATGTTGATCGTTACTGCTATTTTATCCATGAACCGGATGTTTAACAGGAACAAATAGGCATGAAGAAAATCCAGTTCAGTTTTGAGGCTTACCAAATCGTTGTCCTTGTTTTCCAGCACGTAGCGATACACTTTTGAAAGGTGTTCGGTGAATTTCTCGGCCAAATCGGGTTCCAGCTTAATGAGCGAGGTGAGTACGTTCAAACTGTTGAACAGGAAGTGCGGGTTCACCTGTTGGCGCAAAACCTCGAACTGCGATTGCAGATTTTCCTTTTGCAGCCTGATTAACTGGGTCCGGGCTTCGGTCAGGTTTTCAGAGCTTTCTTTGATTCGGGCTTCCAGGTTTTTGTTCATGCCTTCGAGCTGTCGTTTGGCTTTTATCAATTCTTCTTCGATGTTCAGGCGTTCCGAAATATCACGAATCACGATGAATGCTGCCGGTTGATTGTTGTAGTACGATGTTCGGGTGTTTAATTCAACGGTGATGATTTTTCCGTCTTTACGTATGAAGCGGCTGCGGTACAGCGCATTGAAATACTCACCTTTCATGCGTCGTTGGTGGTACCTGATCATCACTTCATGATCTTCTTCCACCACAAAATCGTAAAACGATCGGTCGAGCATAGCTTCAGGGGTATAGCCCATCATGTCGCACATGGCCAGGTTGGTAAATTTCAGCAGTCCGTTTTGAGTAATGACAATACCATCGGTGGCATTTTCAATCAGGGTTTTGTATTTTTCCTCACTTTCGCGGAGCGCCTTTTCCATTTTCATTTTAGCGGTAATGTCGCGCATGGAAATGAACGATGCCTTTTTGCCGCCAATTTCGATGCTCGAAGTGGTCATTTCGGCCAGGAATACTGATCCGTCTTTCCGGAGGAAATTAGCCTGGTAAGTATGAGGAGGTTTTTCACCCCGCATGCGCATCTGATGGTATTCCGATAAGCGTTCCCTGTCTTCGGGCGCAATCACCTCGATTGGTTGCATCTTTTGCAATTCTTCGAAGGTGAAGCCGGTCATTTCGCAAAATACCTTGTTCACATAGTAAAAGTTGAAATCTATGGCCAGTACCACCCCTTCCAATGAGTCCTCAATCAGTGCCTGATGCAGTTGCTCCCGTTCCTTGAGTTTGATGAACATTTTTTTCTGCTCGGTCACATCCTGTTGGATCACAATGTAGCCATCAACATTTCCGCTTTCGTCCTTAAAAGGTGCAGCAATGGTGTTGGCCCAGTATTGTTCACCATCTTTTCTAATGGTGAGCAGTTCGCCCTGCCAATTGTTACCAGAAACGATGGTGTTGATGATTTCCTTGCGCGATTCGGGAACCGTTCCTTTGTACAAGGTTTCTGTTAAATCTTTGTTTAACAGATCTTCCCGGGTGTATCCCGATAAAATGGTAAACATGGGATTGATGTATTCGAAGGAAGAATCTTTTCGCACAATAAAAACAGCAGCTGGTGCCTGATCCAAAACCAGTTTGAATTTTGCCAGAGCTTTTTCGTTGATGATGCGCTGCGTAATGTCCATGGAAACCCCCATATAACCAGTTTTAACACCGTTCGTATCTAATATGGGGGTGACGCGTGTATCGTAATAAATGTCATTTACATTGAGAATATCATTCCGGATTTCATCATTTAATACTTTTCGGAGAAAGGCTTCGGCTTCTGTTCCTTGATGCACTTCGAGGGCAGAGCGGCCAATTCTTGCAGGAGGATCAAGGGCAAAATCCCCTTTGAACTGGGAGTAAGTAAACTTTCCTTCCAGATCGATGCTCCAGATTACGATGGGGGCGTTGGAAAGAATATTGTCGAGGAATCGTTGTTTTTCAGTAAGTTGCCGGGCAGTTTGCTTGTGGCTTTCAACTTCCATTTTCAATGCCGAAGTGACTTTGAAGTTGAGGGCTTCTGATTTATTCTTATTCAGAGCGGCAAGTGATCCAAGCAGCAAAGTGCTGAAATACAGAAAAATGATCTTTAGGAAATCGTTCGGTATGAATTCATAAGTGCTGTATGCGTATGTGCCTGCGATGAACATGATCACAAAAATGCTCCCGTGAATAATCATTTCACGATAATTAAATGGCATCAGAATAAACCAGGCCAGTAAAATGAAAAACAATCCATACCAGTATGGACTTAGAATGGCTCCGGTAAACATGCAAAGCAGGGTGCAAAAAATGGTTCCAAAATAGAAACCGGCCACCAAATGCTGTTTATCACTGAACAGTTGCTTTTTAGAAAAGGCAAGTCCCAGATTCACGAAATAAATACCTGCAGTAATAGCCCTTAACCAAACTAAGCGGGACGTGTTTTCGAAAATATAATAACGATCGAAAAACTGCCATAGAAAAATGATGATGGTGCCACCTAAGGTTAGGCCAATCAACAATTGTTTCAGAAAATTGAGCCTCGACTCAATGAATTCCGGATCCTTGTTGATTTGATCGAGTTCGGTGAGTTTCATGGATTTTATTGTCAGGTATATTCTTGGTTGAGTGACATAAAATTAGACATTTAGTGCGTTCAATGTTCAAAAAAATGTACTGAATGACGGATAAATGAGATTGAATGGCTGGATTTGTACCGTGTGCATATTTCAGAAGGTTTGGCATTTACTGCAACAAATTCAGGACATACAAAATTAAAGTTTCTTTTTTGGATGATTTTTGATTGATTTGACCATTTTTGAGAACGACCTTTCGTACTGTCTTTTTTCATGT
>JAFGVJ010000080.1 GCA_016938055.1 Prolixibacteraceae bacterium | reverse complement strand
AGCTGGTCCACCAGGGTTTCATCGCGGTCGATGCCAAAATCTTCACGGGCATGCACCAGGGTGATAATGGTTTGGTATTGCGATTGGGTACGAATATCAAAATCGCCGGCATCGTACCATCCGCCTACATTCAGTCCCGGAATATGTTGCCCGGGTTTGTAGGGCGTATCGGTAGTGGGTCCCTGGGCATACAAATCGAAGTGCACATGATTGACCGGTGCCTGAAGGGCATCGTCCATGTGCGATTTACCATGCCAAACACGGTAAGCTTCGTTCACCAACATGTGATCCATCTGTACAGGCATATATACATCAAGGGCCGGCTGCCAGGCAGTTTCGTACACCGACTCATCAATGCGGAAAGTTTTCGTTTGCTGTTGACCTAATTGCAAACTGTACACCCCGGGTGCTGTCACCTCGCTGAAATCGAATTTCCCGTATAGATAGCGCAGGTAGCTGCCCTGATCTTCGAGCGTTGCGGTTTTTACCGGGGTCAGTATACCATTGGCTTCTACCCTGTTCAGGGTAATTTTTTGTTGTACACGATCGGTTTTATCGAATTCCACCATGGCCATTTTAGCTTGATTGGGATGATATCCTAACTGAGAATAGGCGATCATTGGTTCGCGTTTCCATCCGGGAATGGCATTGACGGAAATTTTCCAGGTGATGACCTGTCCGGTTTTACCAGCAGGGATCAGGGTCCGCAGTACATACCATCCGTTCTGGGCTTTGTTACGGCCATCGTACAACATGATTTCGGCATCCGATTCGATGCTTACCATGCGCAAAGGATCTTCGGGAGCCAGAACAAAGTTTTTTCCAGCTGCCAGTGGCAGGGCTTCGGTATTCCCCTTGTTGTTGATGGTCATGGGTCCACTGGGATAAAGCGGAAAACTTCCTGGTTTTCCATCGGCCAGGTATGATTTTTCAAAGTATTCGGCCGGCAGGAATTCCATGTTGAAACCAGCTTTACCTGCCAGTTTTTCAGGTACAGGCTCATCAAGATGCACACTGATAAGCATGGCATCGCCATCGGCTTCGGAACGGATGGTATAATGGAACTGATAATCGGTATAAGTCAGTTTGGCTTCAACTACCTGACTGATGGAATCGATGTTGCGTTCCACAAATTTTGGGATGGCATCCCACTGTTCCGGTGTGGGATCAATGCGCACATCGCCGTTGGTAACAATCCTGACTTCGTGCTGAATAATTTCAATGCCACTCATTTTTTCATCGCCAAACAAGCCATTGTACCAATTGGTAAAAACCAGCACATTGACGCCTTGCTTTTCGAAATAGCCCTTATCATTCAATACGAAAGCCTCCTGATCAACAGAAGTACAGGCAACAAACAACCATACCGGCAGTACCAGCAAATAAATAAATTTTCTTTTCATCGATCTTTGAAATTAATGCGGCTTTATCAATTCTCTTTTAGTCCAAATATACACTTTGCGGTGGTCCCAGATAGCTGTAACGATTAAATACTTCGTTGGTCAGTACAATTCTCTGCAATACAATTCCCGGATCGACCATCCATATTTTCAGGGTGTGATTCCCAGGTTGATCGAGTTGCAACACTGTTTTAGCATAAATGGTATTGTTTTTTACAGCCTCCTCCCAATCACGGAACGAGAAGTTCTCGTGGATGTTGACCAATACCGGATCCTTATCATCGACCGATACGGCAAACTCCAGGCCTTCATCGTTGTATATATTCAGCGTTGGAGAAACATGCGCGGTAAACTTCACCTGACCTGCTTCGAACCAATAAAAATCATACTCCAACACAGGGCTACCGGCACCTGGTTTTTGAGCCAGTACATTCACCGGTAAAGGATGCATGCCCGAAAGGGTACGACCCAAACCGGGAATCTTTTTCCAGGTTGCTTCAGTACCTTCCTGCTTTCGTGAAAAGTTTTCGGCTTCAAAGGCAACAAAACCATTGCTTTCGACATAACCCCTTACCTCCTTTTGTTCAGCTTTAGAGGGGTTCAGAATGTTTGTCTTTACAGTAACGGTAGTGCCATCGCTGCCCGAGATGAAGATTTCCCCCTCAGCTTTTCCTTCAGGTGCCTTTTTCCAGTCGACTGAAACCCACAAACGATCCTGCTTTTCGTCATTAACTTTTTCTTTACGGATTTTGAGCCAGGCAGTTTGTTCCACATTGTACTTGATTGATTTCTTTCCTTTGTTAAAAACATCGATATAAAATTCCTGCTTATGAAATGGATCGAAGACCGGTAATACGGGTTCGGCCTGTTCATTGGGCCAGGCAAGGGCTGATCCTTCAATGGCAATTCCCATACCCGCTTCATCGGGAATTTCAAGCAATGTCACTTCGGGCATCACACTTTTCTCGGGTTGTTGCCAATAGGTATATCCAATGTGTACCTGGTTCATCATGTTGTTCCATTTGCCATCGCTCAATTTGGTATGATAATATTTTGTAATGGCTTCATCCTTTTCGTAAAGTGTTTTGACGCTTTTGGCATAATTGTTGGCTGCCACCCTACCCTGTTTGGCGTATAGCTGATTTTTAGCCAGCGAAACATACATTTCGTTTAAGTTTGAACATGCTTCAATGGGATGCAAAACCAGCTGATAATACGCATCGTTGTAATAATCGGGCATTTTCGAAGCGATCGTTTTGGCATCTTCGTAAAGGGTGTTGTATTCGCGAATGTAATTTTCAGCCTCGTTGAAATGATGCAGACTATAGGTATTGGCTGAAAGCAATTCGGGTTTACGGCGGCTGTTAAATTTGGTATAGTCCGATAAAAAATCAGCAATCTCAGCAGCATAACGTTGGCCAAATTGTTCAGCCGCCCAAAATTTGGCATAGGCCGGCAGATCACTGGCACCAATCAGTTCAGGGTTCCAGGCATAATCAAGCCAAAACGAAATGGGATATTCCATGGGTTTGAGGTCGCCCACGTTGACCAGCCACAACTCGCGCACACCATGTTCATAGGCCAGGTTCATCTGCTCCCAAATGGCAGGAATGGACATGGTATTTAGCCATTTATAATTTCGCGGGCCTCCAACATAATCGAAATGATAATAAATTCCATAACCTCCGGGATGTTCGGGACTTCCGGGTTTTGGAAGTTTGCGGATGTTTCCCCAGTTATCGTCACAAAGCAGCAGGGTGACATCATCGGGAACACGCATACCATGATCGTAATAATCCTGGACTTCTTTGTAAAGGGCCCACATCTGAGGCGTTTCAGAGGCAGGCTTACCGGTCACTTCTTCAATAATCAGGCGTTGATCAGTCACAATTTTTTCCAGCAAAGCAATGTTGGTTTCGGCGCTCATGGCCATGTCGCCATCACCCCGCATCCCCATGTTGATGATGACTTCGGTATTTCCCATTCTCTCGATGCCTTCGCGCCAGAATTGTTGCAATACTTCGGCATTGGTCTCGTAATTCCATTCGCCCTTCCGGTTGGCTTTCCATTCGGCATGGGCCTTGTTCATGGGTTCGTGGTGCGAAGAGCCTAATACAATGCCCATTTCATCGGCCAGTATTGGGTTTTGAGGGTCATCGGTATTAAAGCTGGCCCACCACATGGCCGGCCAAATGTAGTTGCTTTTCAGGCGAAGCATCAGTTCAAATACTTTTTCATAAAACTGGTGATTAAAACCCCCATAAGTTTCCACTGCCCAACGGCCCAGGGCAGGTTCTTCGTCGTTCAGGAATATGCCCCGGTATTTCACTTTAGGTTCACCAAGGTTATAACGGCCATATTTCACGTACACGTCTTCGTGCTTAATGACCGGAACATCGGCCCACCAATACCAGGGAGAAACGCCCATTTTTCGTGACACATCGAATATTCCAAACAAGGTACCTCGTTTATTGCTCCCCACAATGACCAGGGCCTTTTCAACCCCTTCAACCGGTTGATCGATCACCTGAATGAGCGAAGTTTCCCATTTTCCACGGACGTCGGTCACATCGATCTTTCCAGCTTCCACCAATTGGTCTATCAGTTTGCTTTTACCCAGGGTACCAACAATGATGATATTTTTTTCTTTGGGAATATCACCAATGATCATTTTTGGTTCAGCATTGGTAACCATGGCCACATCGGTTTTAAAATAGTTGAGAATTTTGAAAACCCCTGGGTAATCATTGGCATCGGCCACAATGGTGGCTAACTGGCCATCCTCGGCTATGGCAAAGGCGTTTTTCTGTTTTTTAAAGGTCACATACTGTTCACTCAGCTCCAGATTATTGGTTTTAAACCCGGACGAACCGGTGCATGCGGCCATGCCGGCGATCACCAGCACAAGCAACACTTTTCTTAAACGATGCATCATTTTTCTCATAACAGTTAAAATCTCTTCCGGTTAATTGAACTTAAGCACACAAGATAATCAAAAACAACGACCGGTGTTTCCAATGTATTGTAGAACATTGAAAACACCGGAAGTGCATAAAGATTTATCTATTCTGTATAACCTTCGTTTTGCGGCACACCTGATAAATCGACAAAGGTACGGGGCAAAGGCCAGCGGGTATGGAAATTCTGCATATTTGGGCCGGCATCGGGGTTGTGAGCTTTTACCCTGTCGACCAAAACACCCATACGCTTGAGCATTTCCCAACGATGACCTTCGTGACCCAATTCCCGGGCATGTTCATCGAGGATGATGTTATCAGTCAGTGTAGTGAAGCCTTCTACGCCTGCACGGGTTCGAACTGCATTGATGAATCCAAGCCCTTTGTTCAAGTCACCAGCTCTCCAGTATGCTTCGGCGGCAATCAGGTAAGCTTCGGCAACACGGTATTGAATGATGTTTCGGAACCCTTCGGCAGCACCTACATCTTTTCCCAGAAGATCTGAATCTTCCTTGTACTTATCGGTGGTTGGCACGATGGTCAACACACCAAAACCGGCAGCACCACCAATATTCTCAGGAGTAACCAGGTCGCCAACCTGAATATTGCTGGGCTCTTCCACCCTGGCATCCAGCTCAGCCTGTGAATCGAAATACCAGCGCCGCATGTGCCAGGCTTCCAGGCGCTTGTCATTTGCTTCAAACAAGCTCCAGTAGTATTCACTGGGATGTATCCTTGCCCAAGGACGGCCACCCTGAGCCAGTGTACGGTCTACACCTTCAATCCGATCGTATAAGGGATACCACTGCTGGGTAACCCTTTGCGGATGTCCGTTGTCGCTGGAGGAAAACTGCCAGGAAAAGATAATTTCCTTGTTGTTCTGATTTTCAATGGAAAAGATTGCATCGATATCGGTGACCAATTCGTAAGCCGGATCATTGACAACCTGTTCGGCCAGTGCAGCGGCTTTCGCCCATTCACTACGATCCATGTATACCTTCGACAACAAGTGACGTGCTACCCCTTTCGAAACACGGCCAACGCTGTTGATGGCTGCAGCTTCGGGCAGCAACTCGATGGCTTCTTCCAAATCGGCAATGATGGCCGGGTATACTTCATCGGGGCCTTCCAGCACAAATTCGGCATTCGGGTCAATGTTGGGTTCAAGGATCAACTCAATTTTGTCCCACTTGGTGACCAAACAATGATGATAATAAGCCCTGAAAAACAAAGCTTCGCCCAATGCCCTGTTTTTACGGGCAATATTGGCATCGGTTTGTTCAAACACCACTTTATCGGCAGCTTCGATCATGAGGTTGGCACGGTTGATCCCGATGTAATAGCCATCGAAAATACTGGTGACCCCTGCATTGGATCCGTTGAACTGATAGTCCATGGCCAGAATGGCGCGGAAAATGGCCTGGTCGGCAATGTGAGAACCGGCCATGACAATGTCGGTTTGGCAAACCTTGTACATGCATACATCGTTGCTTTCAAAATTGTTGCGGCCTCTTTCATAGACCCCATACACTGCACTTTCCAAACCATCGAGTGAAGAAAGTGCGACATCGGTTGTCATTTTATCTTTCGGGGCAACATCCACAACTGCTTCGCATGCTGCGAAAAGCATTGCAAGCCCGAGTAAAGACAAATATGTTTTTAAATTTTTCATACGTTCTGTCAATTTTTTACACTTTAGTAATTAGAAAGAAATTTTTGCACTGAAAGTCCAGGTTTTGGTAATCGGATAATTCCACGGATCAATTTCCGGAGAATAAGCATCGGTATAACTGGTGAAATACTTCAGGTTATTTCCGCGGACAAAGAGTGCCAAGCCTTTAAATGGCATATTGTTCAGCATGTTGCGCGGCACATTGTACCCAAAAGCAATGTTCCGTAACGATACGAAAGAAGCATCGCGCAATTTTACAGCGTCGCCAAAATCAAAATCCTTGTTCAAATTGGGTTCAGGGAACACATTCGAAGGATTATCAGGGGTCCAGTAATCAACTTTGACACCGTTGTCGCGACCGGTCAAACCACCATAGTACCTGTTGATTTTCTCAACCCCCTGAACAGCCTCAATCAACACCGTCAATTCAAAACCTTTGTAACTTAAAGTGTTTCTGATACCTCCATACCAGGTTGGTGTAGGACTCCCCAGAAAAGTTCGGTCGTTTGAATCTATCACGCCATCAGGAACACCCTCGGGGCCGCTGATATCGGCAATCTTTGCATCACCGGGGCCATACCGCCTGATGGTGGGGTGCATGGCTGTGGCCAGCTCTTCTTCGCCATATTGATAGATTCCAACAAATTGATAGTCGTAAATTACATCAATGTCCTGGCCAATGAACCATCCGTTGGCCGGATCGTCGAGCGGATTTCCTTCGGCATCGACATTGAAGCGGCTCAAACTAACCACCTTATTTCTATCCATGGC
The DNA here is from genome assembly GCA_016938055.1 of Prolixibacteraceae bacterium. Classification (GTDB taxonomy): domain Bacteria; phylum Bacteroidota; class Bacteroidia; order Bacteroidales; family Prolixibacteraceae; genus Roseimarinus. The sequence goes on along the minus strand of JAFGVJ010000080.1, from coordinate 3,233 downwards.
CCAGTTGAGGGCAATATCCCATTTAAGGTCACCATCGAGAACATTCACGTTCACATTGGCATCGATCCCCCAACTTTGAGTACGACCCACGTTGCTGATGACTGATGTTGCACCCGAAGTTGAGGGCAATTTTTCGGTCAGCAACAAATCGCTGGTATTGGTATTGTAGTAGTCAATGGATCCGAAAACACGGTTGCTCATGAATCCAAAGTCGATCCCGCTGTTGAACTGTTTGCTGGTTTCCCATTTCAGGAAAGGATTGCCCGGGTTGCTGGGATCGGTGGTTTTACCGGTCATCACCACATTGTTGAACGTATACGAAGCATTGTTGGTAGTTGCCAGGTATGCAAAGTTATTGATGTTGTCGTTACCCATTACCCCATAGCTGATGCGGTATTTTAAAACGCTCAGGGAAGGAAGCGATTTCAGGAAACTTTCGTTGTGCAGGTTCCAGGCTACAGCTGCTGAGGGGAAATAACCAAAACGTTTGCCCGGCCCAAATTTTGAAGAACCATCACGGCGCATGGTGACGGTCAGGTTGTAACGTTCATCGAAACTATAACCTATGCGCCCAACCATGTATATTTTGCCCCACTGATCAGGGGTATAGAATACGGCTGACTTGTCGGAAGGTACCCCTGAAATATCGTAATACCCCAGCAAATCGGTTGAAGAACCTTTCCCGGTAGTACGCAGGGTATTGCTGTTGTATGTTTGCATCCCGTACACAAGGGTAGCATCCACCGAATGGACATCATTAAAAATCTGACGATAGTTCAGGATATTGTCCCAAAGGTAGGTCAGGGTCTGATTCATCTGGACTTCCATTTGATTATCAAGCGGATCATTCCCCAGCACAGAAATGGAATAAACCGACGAGTAGAATTCAGCATAATTCTCGAAGCGTTCCTCGGCAAAAGCATTCATACGGTAGCTTAGCCCGTCAAAAATTTTAAGTTCCATCCACGGATTAATGTACATGCGGTTACGGTTACGGTCTACCTGTGATTCGCGATAGCGGTACAAAGGATTGAACTGAAACTGATCGTCTTTTACCGTTGGGACCAGCTGGCCGTCGTCGTTTTGTGTTCTGCCCAAGGGGGTGTTGCCCACAAAATCACCGAAATCGGCATTTCCATTATGGTCCAAGGTACTACCGGTTTCATCGGCATAACTTTTTGAAACCTGCACACGAGCTCCAACTTTGAGAAAGTCATATGGCTGATAATCGGCATTTAGCCTGAATGAATAGCGATTGTAGTTCGAACGCTGTACAATTCCTGTTTCGAGATAGGCATCGCCATTCATGTAATAATGGAATTTATCGGTCCCCCCTGAAAGCGACATGCTGATGTTTTTGGTATTCCCCTGACGAAGGAGTACATCGTGCCAATCAATAGAGTTGCCATCCATGTAATTCTTATATTCAACCGGATCGGTGAGCACACTGGCCACATCGCCGGGTTCTTTCAAATTACCCACCATGGCATCGCGTTTCAATTGATAATATTCTTCGCCATTGAACATTTGCGGACGCATGGAAAGGTCGACCATTCCGTAAGTTGCTTCAACGTTAAAACTGGGTTTACCAAAAATACCGTCTTTGGTGGTGATCAGCACAACACCATTGGCCCCACTGGCTCCATAGATCGAAGCAGCTGCAGCATCCTTCAGAATGTTGATGGTAGCAATGTCAGCAGTATTGATTTCAGCCAGGTTGCCACCTGTTGTGGGAACACCATCGATCACAATCAAAGGATTATTTCCTGATGTCAATGAGTTTTTACCCCGAATAAGGAAATCGACACCTGAACCGGGCTGCCCGCTACCTCTCGATATCTTGACGCCCGAAACCTGACCCCTGAGTGCTTCAACAACATTGGGAACAGGAGCCTTGATCAGTTCATCGGCTTTGATGGACGAAATGGCACCGGTCACGTTGTTGCGTTCCATGGAACCATAACCCACGGCAACCACCTCTTCCAGTCCAATGGATCCTTCTTCCATTACCACCACAAGCGTGTTTTTGCCCTTGATACTCACTTCCTGAGTTTCCAAACCAACAAATGAAAATCGCAGAACGGCATCATCGGATTTGACCTGCAAAACAAAATTCCCATCGAGGTCAGTAATGGTTCCGTTGGTAGTACCTCTTTCTACAACAGTTACTCCCGGCAAGGTCATTCCAGCAACATCGGTCACTGTTCCTGTCACCTGTTTCCCTTGGAGTAAAGCATTGTTCTCAGCACCGTCAAAGGCCATTGCCAATGTTGGTGCAAAAATCCCCGAAAGGATCAGCATGACAATCGCAATGAAGTGCATGTTTCGTTTTAGATGACTTGTATGAGAAAGTTGAATTTCCCAAACATGATGTTCATTTTTCATAAATCAAAGGTTTAAATCGTGTTTAATTGATTAGTATGTAACTAGTTAATAATTGATAGCATCAATTATAACTTGAATGCATTCGTTGGCTTGTTAAACCAAAAGGTTTGATTTTTTGTGATTGCAAGATAATGTATAATTTTATGCAATCGGTGGTATTAATTGATTTTCTGCTTTGATAATTTTATCTTCTTGTTTTCATTTATTTGATTTTCTGTTTTTTAAGTAGTTATATAACTGAAAGAAAGTGCTGCTAAATTCAACTAAAATTCACCTGGAACAGGTTCATTTCACAAGAAACTTAAAATCACTTAGCGTCGACTGAAAGTATTGCATAACTGAACATTTAATAGACTTATCCATCAAACAATGTTGAAATAATTAACAACAACCGGTTGCAGTCACAACAAACAAAGATCAATGAAACAAAAAGAATAAAAAACCTGTTTTGATTGACATTTATCAATGGCCGTTGTGCGCACAAGCAATCAATGAATTGTTTTTTTCTTCCCCCGGGAGTAAACCTCGTCGCTGCTTTGCTGTTAGTACTAAAAACATTTTTTTGTCTTTAAAAAAAATTTACTTTTGACAAAAATCTTTAAGTATGTTCATATTTGGAATCTTATCCACACCATTGCCTTATTTCGTGATAGCCTTTGCCTATCTGATGGGGCTTGGTATGGGCATTTTCCAGAAACATCAAAAAGTAGCGCATGAGGAAGAAATCACTACCAACATCCTCAACTACGAGATTTTAAGCCCTTCGGCAGAGAGCATTGAAAATGAAGCTCATTATCATGACTTTACCACCGAAAAGAACCAGTCAAAGGTGTATACAGCTGCATTTT
>JAFGVJ010000401.1 GCA_016938055.1 Prolixibacteraceae bacterium | reverse complement strand
TGAAACAAATTGCATCTTATGTTTCACCTATATTTCACCCGGCAAAATGAAAGGGCTTAGCAATCACCGCTAAGCCCTTTATTATTAAACTATTGAAAGATATTCATGATCCATGGATATTATTTCTTTGAGTCATCGCATCACTCCGAGTCATCGCATCACTCGCTTTATTCGGGAATTGCATTGAACAAATGCAACAGCAACTCATCCCTGGTAAGTGGTATACTTTTTTGTTCATGGGGAAGTAGCTTGGGGAAGGCATCGTACAAGGCTGCTATCTCGGCCTGGCCATCGGCTTCTTTACCCATCAGAATCAACAAGATGGCACGGTTCAAACGGTGTCCGGCAACTTCGTTATCATGACTTGCCAGCTCAATTTTTTCTTCAAACAAAGTAAGGCTCCGCAGGTAATACTCACTGGCTTTTGCAGCATGCCCCAGCCAGTCGTGAATCACTCCGGCGGTGTACCAGCCCTCGGCCAGCGCCGGGTTTTTACGGATGACCAGTTCGCTCTCTTCCAGGGCTTTCTCCAATTCTTTTTGCTGAATAAACAGGTTGGCCTTGTGGAAATGGGGGTCCCACAAATTGCTGTCCAGCAAGATGAGTTGATCGTATATGATCAACACGCTGTCGTATTGCTGCTGGTTCATCAGTTCTGAAATCTGTTCATAAAGCGCTTCGGTATTCGATCCGGTTGATTGCGGACGTTGCCGCTGACAGGCACTCAGCCAAACAACGAAAAGCAAAAAAATAAAAACTCCTTTCATAGCTATTTTTTATTTTCTCCCAAAGTTATGAAATGTTTGCATAGCTGATTGAATACACAAGTTTTATGACTGTGTGCTTAGCATGAACTGAATGAACATGATATAGGCAATGATCACTTTGTAACAATCAATCCAATCTACACATCTTCCAATTTTTAAATTTTCAGATTAATCCAAACAAAAGACAACATACAATAACAAACAATAAAATACAGCAAATTAAAATAATTTGTAACTTGCCTGAAAATCAAATTTCGACAATTATGGAAAAGAACAATTCATTTCGGGATGCGTATGATGATAGAGGCCCTGAAGTTTGCCTGTGAAAAGGAAAACATCTATCCAAACATTGGTGTTACGGTTTTCCGCATCTGGATCATCATCCTGGCCTTTGTGGGCATCCAGCTAGCCTGGAACCTGCGCCCCTTTTTATGTAATAAAGATGAGGAATTCAAGTTGTTCCGAAAGTACGAGGGCAATTTTTACACTGCCGTAGTATACTCGGTTCAGCAATTGGTGAAAGAAGATGAACCCTCGGGTTTATCTGGCACTAACGAGCAGCAAACCAACAAGGAACAGGCTGATAGTTTAATTTTTCAATTGACCGACTAAGTGATGAGTGAAGAAATTATGACCCTGGAAGAAGTGGCCCGCTACCTGAAAATGAAGCCACAAACCATTTACACCTGGGCCCAGAACGGGAAAATCCCGGCAGTCAAGCTGGGTAAAGAATGGCGTTTCAAAAAATCGGTGATCGACCGCTGGTTCGATCAGCACTTTGATGAAAAGTTCGAAGGTTTTGTAAAAGGATAAAACATAAAAAAACGTTTCGCATTTTCAAGTTCGGCCTGTTTGCCGTATCTTTTGGAACCAAAAACAAATTGTTATGAGACGCACTTTAAAAACCCTCGCTTTACTGACCCTTGCCCTTACATTACTGGCAGCATGCACCAAGCAAAAAGATAGCCAACACTGGGTAGGCACCTGGACAACGGCACAACAATTGGTGGAACCCCACAACATGCCGCCCGATCCCGGTCTCAGCCACAACACTTTGCGCCAGGCACTCAGGGTTTCCATCGGTGGCGACAGCCTGCGTGTCCGCTTTTCGAACGAGTTCAGCAACAGCCCGCTCGTTATCTGGGAAGCCGGCATTGCCCAATCAACAGGTGGCAGCAGCATTGATCCCAACACCAGCAAACCACTCACTTTCAACAACAATCAATCGATAACGATTGAAGCCGGAAGCGCTGTGTATTCCGATGCCCTGGCCTTCGACCTGAAAAACCGCGACGACCTGGCCATCACCCTTTGCTATGGAGAAACAGCACCCGACGTAACTGGTCACCCGGGTTCACGGACTACTTCCTACCTCATGCCCGGAAACCAATGCGATGCTAACGAAATGCCCGAAAGCATTCCTACCGATCATTGGTACACCATTGCCAATATTGATGTGAAAGCCCCTGCCCGGGCGGCTTCGGTTGCAATACTGGGCAATTCCATCACCGACGGAAGGGGTTCGGGCACCAACAAGCAAAACCGCTGGCCCGATGTACTTTCGGAACAACTCCTGGCTAATCCTGCAACAGCATTAACCGGCGTTCTCAACCAGGGCATTGGCGGCAACTGTGTACTGAAAAACTGTCTGGGCCCCGCAGCTGTTGACCGTTTCGAAAGGGATGTACTGATGCAACACGGTGTGAAATGGCTCATCCTCCTCGAAGGGGTGAACGACCTGGGACAAACGCCCGACAGCCTTGCTGCCATGCAGGTAGCCAACGATTTGATTGCCGCTTACGATCAGCTGATTACCACGGCACATGCCAGCAACATCAAAGTGTATGGTGCCACCATTTTGCCTTTCGGCTACTCGTTTTA
>JAFGVJ010000079.1 GCA_016938055.1 Prolixibacteraceae bacterium | reverse complement strand
TGTTCGGTTTCAGAAATTTCTGAAATTATTTTCAATCCCAAACTATTGTAGATCTCAATTTTGTAGGGTACCTCAGGAAATTTCACTTGCAGCAAGTTTGTAGCCGGATTGGGAAAAACACTTAACAATCCATTGTGCTGCATAAAAATTCCGTTGCTTTTGGCCGGGTTTGGAACAGCTTCGGGGCCAATATGTCCGGCCCTGCTTCCATCGGTAGCCATCAGCATGCCAGGGACATAAGCCACTGCAAGATATTCGCCAGCTTGAACGGCTGTGCTCATGGTGAGCAATACTGCTTTGCTGTTGGCCGGTTCTGGCGCAACTGCTTCAAGACCTATGTTCGATGCTGAGAAAATTTTGAATTCGCTTCTTTTGAGTGAGTTGGGCTGAATGTCTTTGTCGAACCATAAGCGTATTTCCTGATTTTCGGTTAATTCGGTTTGAACAAGCTGAGGGCTTTTGAGCATTGCATCGGCCATGTTCAAGGTGAAAATCGAATCGGCATTACTTTTCAATAAAGGAAGGGTCCAAACCATCACTTGCCCGTTAATTTCAGCTTCAATCTGGTAATGACCATAATATGCGTTGAAAACCAGCGGATCGTTTTGCTGCAGGATGGAATCGAAATTGGTAGCCCATTTGGTTTTGGTGTAATACAGCAGGGTGTCGGCAGCTAGCTTAGGTTTTAAATTGGCATCGAATAAGCCGGTATTTGGTCGCCAGGCTCCTTCATCACCGATGGCCCAGTGCATGATCCCAACTATGGAAGGGTGTGAAAAAGCAATGGTGAGCACTTTGATGTAATCGGCAGTTTGTTCTTCCTGGCTGAGTTCTTCACTGTAATCGAATTCAGTCAGTTTGATGGGAAGACCGGTTTCAGCAATGATGTTAAGATTCTTTACCAATTCATCGACATTGGGGCGGCAGCAGTTCCAGAAGTGGGCCTGTACACCAACACCGGTTACCGGAGCACCATTTTCCAGCATTTTCAGGATCAGATCACGGTATTCAAGGGCTTGTCCCCAGTTATACTCCACATTGTAATCGTTGATGTACAGTTCTGCATCGGGGTCGGCCGAACGTGCCCATTTGAAGCTGTTCCAGATGATGGAATCACCCACAGTTTTGCGGAGCCAGTCGGCATGACCGCTGAGCGGTTCGTTCAACACATCATATTCCTTGATAATCCCCTTGTATTTTGTGACTTCTCTGATGACCCTCATTTTGCAGGTGTCGGTAATGGCTTGAGGTGTTGGTAGTTCCCTGACCCAATCGGGCATTGAATGGGCATCGTTTCCTCCCCAGAGCAAGGTGTGTGCCCTGAGATCCCAGCCAACTTTTTGTGTCCAATTCACCGCATTGTTGAAGTTGGTATAATCAGGTTCGGTGTGTCGGGACTGTATGCCACTCCATTTAAAGGAGTTACCCGAAACACCCGCGTTAAAATATTTGAACATGGCCGCTTTCATCCACTGTTCCCTGCTGGCCACGGTATTTACATCGGGATCGAAGAAGCCATCCTCGGTTTGGTATTGATTTCCGCTGGCAGTGGTCAATGCAGCTCCTCCGCAATTGATCCGAACAATGTTTTGCCCATCAACAGTTTCTACAACAATGCCCTTGATGGCGACATTGTCGACCGAAGCGTTCAGCTCAATGTGAAGGAATTCATCGTTTATGGTAAGGAGCAAGCTGGTATCAATGGCGATATCCTTTCCGCCAGCCAGTTTGTGGGTATCAAAATCGTTGAGAAATAGTTGACCTTCAACTTTTACATCGAATATCCGGGCATTGTTTCCGCCATGGTAAATTTCAGCAAACTTCAAGGTAACAATATAGTCCTTACCACTTTCAAGCGGGATGGCATAAGCCAAATATTTGTCCCAGCGTTCGGTCTGGTATATTTCGGCATCTTCATCGGCCTGAACACTAGCGCTTGTACTGTATTTATTGCCCATGCTGGCTTCGCCTTCATAAAAATCAAAGGCAGCACCAAAGGGATATTCATGTTTGTTCATTCGTACGGAAACCGGGCCTTCGTATTGTACCCCGTTGTTTCCAATGATTTTAATGCCAAAGTCCCCTTTTCTCAAGGTGTCGATTCGTTCCTGAGCATTTCGGTACCAGGTTTGGTACGACTGGGCTACAGTTTCATGCGTAAGGGAGTTGACAGTGATCAATATAAGTAAAGTGAGGATGTGTTTCATCCACAGAGATTTCAATGTTGGACTCATATGTTAGCTGTTTTTCAATCGATTAATCTATTCAATGCGCAATAATTTACCGCTTACTGTCTGATCGTTGGTGATTAATTTATAGATATAGGTGCCGGATTTGATCGTATTTCCGTTTTGATCACGACCATCCCAAACAAGGGCATGATGTCCGGATTCCATTTCTTCGTGGAGCAGTGTTTTTACGGTACGGCCGGTCAGATCATAAATTTTCAGACTGATATTTCCGGGATTTTTCAGCCTGAACACAAAGTTGGTTTCGGCGCTGAAGGGGTTGGGATAAAGCTGCATTTCAGCGGCATTGATTTCGGCTGACGAAACAGGAAGGTTAATTTCAACCGGAGTGTCCTTGATGTATTGTGCCAACCATTTCAGGGCAGGACGCCAGGTTCCGTCGGCCAGTACCAGGTGACAGGTTTCCTGCCACATTCTGCTTTCGATATAACCCCAAAGTGTAATGCCCGCCACCGAGGGATGTTCCCACAAAATAGGGAAGACCTTTTGGTACAATTGTAATTGCTGTTCGTCGTTGGGGGTTCCCTGGTTGTTCAGGTTTCCCATATCGAATTCTGAAATGTAGATGGGCAATCCGGTAGCTCCCAGCCTGTCGAGGTTGCCTTTGATGATGGCCGTATTCACACTTTCCAGTTCAAAACGGTGTCCCTGAACGCCAATGCCATCAATCAAATCTCTTTCTTTCAGTAAATTAATGATTTTTAGGTAAGTGGAAGTGGCTCCGTTATCGTTGATAATGCCGTAATCATTCAGGATTAGCGTGGCATTGGGAATGTATTTTCGGGCTAGTTCAAACGATTTGATCACCCAGTCCCAACCAGTTTCACCATCACCACCCAAAGCTGCTTTATAGTTGGCACGGTCGTTACGACCATCGGGTGGGTTATGGTTTGGCAGGGCTTCGTTTACCACATCGATCATGTCTATTTCGGGATAACGCTCACCGGTGGTTTTGATCCAATATTCGATGTATTCCAGTTGTTTTTCAGGAGTTTGGGATGAAATCCATGTTGGTTGCTGAGCCCCCCAGATCAGGGTGTGATTTTTAAAGGGCATGTTATTTTCACGGGCATAATTGTACAAATTATCCAGTCCGCCCCAACTCCAGCGGGTGGTATCGGTTGAATTTCCTACTGAAGCCCATTTGCCTTCGTTTTCGGGGGTGAGCTGGTTCCACAGGAAGGCAAAATTGTTGTCATTCCGGCTTCTGAGGTTACCAAGAAACTTGGGCGAACCGTCGGCCAGTGGTGGACCCTGATAGTATTTGCTGGAGTCAACAGCCACTTCGTTGGTTCCTGGCAGTCCATTGTCCAGTGCCTCTACAGTATAAAAAAGTCCGGCCAGGCCAAAAGCAAATTTATCAAACTGCAAACCATCCTCGCGGCTACCAATACTGAACGATTGTGTCAGTGCATCCTCTTCAACTTTGAAGGGTTGATTGGCTGCAGCATCTGGGAAAAAATTGTTGGTGATGTTCACCCATTTCCACATACCTGATCCATCGCCGCCTTTGTCATGCACCACAGCGCTTGGGCTGGAAAAACCGGCTTCTGCCAAACCGTTCACCATGATCCATTCTGAACCGTTGGTGGCTTCTTTGTTGCCAAAGCTATTTCCGGCAAAGAAACTGTCGTCGTTAAAACCACCTGAACCTACTTTGATGCGCGCAAACAAGTGATAATTTCCTGCTTCGGAAAAGCTTACTTCGTAGTTGATGGTGCTGGCCGAGTCCTCGGGCGACGTTTGTCCGGTAAAACTGACATTGGCCGTGATATACTGCGTGTTGCCATCGACCCCTGTGATAAAATTGCTGCCAGCCATACCTGCTTCTGCTTCAATGATAACGGGAGTACCCGGTACATTGTCTGATCCATTTGCTCTGGCGTTGGCCAACAGTACGGTCATTAAAAGGATGAATATTGAAAATTGCTTCATAGTAAAATGGTTAAGCCTTCAGGCTATTGCTAAAGATTATTTATTTGTCGTTGATTTGATCACTGATTCTGTAAAAATCGAAATCGGCATACCCGCCTGGATTTTGTGTGGCATACTGAAACAATCCAAAACGATAGCCCATGAAGTGTTCCATCAGGGTATATTGCATTTTCAGCGACAGACCAATGGGTTTCCAATCATTGCCGTTGTGGCTGTAATAAAAGCGGGCCAGGTCGGTTCTGTTCCTGAAATCGCATTCAACTTTCAGGTGAATTTTATCATCGTTCCATGGAATACGTTCCACTTCAACAGGTTGATCGGTTTCGGCACTTACCATGCAAACATATTTGCTGCCATTTTCAACTTTGATGCCTACTTGCCCAAACTTCCGCTGAAAGGCACAGATACCTGCAAAGTCGCCATCATTCATTCCTGTGGCATCGAGCATGGTAGCGGCTGCACTCACCGGACCAAAGGTGCGTTGCGTAAGGGTATTTCTGGATTTTGCAAAAAGACTGTCGGTACGGTTGGTTTTCAGGCGCAAATAGCCTTTGCGTTCCTTTATGGTCCACAAGCTGTTGTTGGGATTATGGTTCCACTGCCAAACCAGAGGGAGGTCAGGTTCACCTTTTTTCCGATTAAATTCATCGGAATTCACAATGCCCGGCATGATGGATTTGTTGGCAGGAAGATCGAGGGTATCGGGAACAACACCATCGATGCCGAATACCGGCCAGCCATCTTCCCATTGAACGGGAACCCAATAAGGGATGCGGCCCACCGCCCCAAAATCGCGGAAGAGGAAGGCAAACCAACGGCCATCGGGGGTATCAATGATACCTCCCTGGGCAACACCCTTGTCCTGCAAGGCCAGTTTCCCTTCCCAGGGGCCATTAATATTGTCGGCACGGTGCATGACCACTGTACGCATGCTCCCCCGGGGCCAGGTGATGTTGAAAAGGTAATACTTGTTGTTGATTTTGAACAACTGAGAACCTTCGGCAGGTAAACCAATCTGCATGCCGGCGGGTGCGCTGGAATTTTCGATGAGCACCTTTTGTGTTCCTGGTTTTACACCACTAAGGTCTTCTTTGAGTTCTGTTATATGCAATTTCCCTGCTCCCCAAATCATGTAAATCTTGCCGTCGTCGTCAAAAAAGATGTTGTTATCGTGGTATGAAGGGGAAAAGGAAATCTTGGTCCAGGGACCTTTTTCGATGTTTTTGGTGGAAAAAATGTAGGTTTTATTGGTGGTACTCGAAAAAGTGCTCACATAATAAACTCCTTTGTGGTAACGGAGGCAACTGGCCCACGAACCCCTACCATAGCTGGTTTTACCGTTCACGAGGTTGAGTGAGTCCACATCGTCGAGAATGTCATAAGCATAACTGACCAGTTCCCAGTTGGTGAGATCTTTCGATTTCATGATGGGTACACCAGGGCTCATGTGCATGGTGGTACTGCTCATGTAATAAGTATCGCCTACACGGATCATCGACAAGTCAGGGACATCGGCGTAAATGATCGGATTGACAGCCTTTTGTGCAAAGCTGATGCATGGCAGGCCAAGAAAAGCCAGAATGATTAAATGTTTGATTTTCATGATTATGTCATTAATTCAATGGTCAATGGGTTAGAAAAACTTCGATCGTTAATTACCGGTTGTTGATCTCAATGCTTATTATTTAAAAATCAAGCCGGCGAAATGGTACAGGCTTTTTTTCCAGAAAATAAAATCGTGATGACCGGGCTCTGCAACATATACATGCGGAACCTGATGTTCATTGAGGTAAAGATGGGTACGTTCACTTACGCGGATCAGGTTGTCTTCCGTTCCGCATGAAAACCACAGCAGGCTGAGTTTACTCGCGAGCATTTCGGGTTCGGGAGCTAATTCTTCAGGGGCTTTGGTGTTGGGAGCTGAAGAAAATGCACCAACCCAGGCAAAGACGTCGGGATTGCCCAGACCAAAGTTGAGCGACTGGCCTCCACCCATCGACAATCCGGCGATGGCCCGGTAAAGCCGATTGTTGTTCACTGAATAATTCTTTTCAACGAAAGGAATCAAATCGTTCAGCAGATCTTTTTCGAAAGTGGCAAAGGCTTCTACCTTTTCACGGTCGAAGATGTTGCCCCCGGCACGGTCGTTTTTCATGGCGCGGCCATTGGGCATTACCACAATCATTGGAAGGGCCTTTTTTTCTGCGATAAGATTATCCAGAATAATATCGGGTCGTCCGCCGTTGTACCATTCTTTTTCATCTCCGCCAATGCCATGCAGCAAGTAAAGTACCGGATATTGGTTTTGGTCACTGTAGCCGGGTGGGGTATACACCAGCGTTTTCCGGATGGTATCAACGGTATTGGAATAATACGAAAGGGTATCGATACGGCCTTTGGGGATGTCCGACTGTTCCTGATCGAATGTTGCCGGAGTTTGCAGGCTGTTTTCCTGGGCCAGCGAAGGTAAAAAAAGGATCAGGCACAGTGCAACGAGGAAGCATGGTTGTTTCATTTTACAGAGTTTAATTAGCGAAGGTAAAAATACAGAATGCCTTTACGGCAATTTTTTAAAATCAGATATTCCGTTTCTAAATCTGGACATTTTGCTTTACGAGGAAAAACCGACCATTCACAAAGAAAATCCGACCATCTGCAAAGATTATTTTTTTGTGAAGATACGAATCCTTAATTTCGAACCGTTCTTTGGTTGAAAACGATCATCCATTTGAACGAAGCGTTCTTTAAAAGAATAATGTAAATAGCCCAATATCCTGGAAACACAAATTCCCTCTTTTTTCCTCTTATTCCTCTTTTTATTTACATTCCTGTCGACCTGCAGTTTCCTCAATCAGGGTCGATCATGCATAAAAGGCACCGCCCCCAGGAGCGGTGCCTTTGTTCATTCAGGCAATAAGCTTATAGCAATTATGATGTCAGATAATTCAAAACACGCTCAGTAGCCAGTTTTGAACTGATAATGGCCATGGGCAAACCTGCGCCCGGTATGGTGGATGCTCCGGTATAAAATGTGTTCTGATAGATTTCATCGTAGTTTTTTGGACGGAGGCCACCAATTTGCCACAAATTGTGCGAAAGGCCCAGCCCGCTTCCACGGTGCAGGTTGAACTGACTTTGCCAGTCTTCGGGCGTGTAAATGGTGCGTGACACAATTTTATCGGCAATGTTTACCCCAATGCGTTCCGAAAAATCCTGAACAATGCTGTTCACAATCTCATCCTTATCGTCCCAGTTAGGTTTGTAGCGCAAATCGGGAACAGGGCAAACAATGAACAAGCTTTCACAACCTTCAGGAGCACATTCGGCATTGTGTTTCGACAGCACATTCACATAGTAATAGGGTTTTTGCAAGCGATCGGGATTTTTGTAAACATCGGTGGCGTAATCGCTGAAATTATTGCCAATGAAATAATTGTGATGATTAGCCTGTGGTAGTTTCCCTTCGATGCCCAGGTAAATGGTGAGGTAACCCATGGTCCATTCTTTTTTGTCCAGCTTTTCAATAGAATAAGCTTCCCGATTGAATATTTTTCCGCGGAAAACAGCTGCATCGGCATTGATCACAAAGGCATCGGCTTCCCATTCATTGTTGTGCTGATCGACCAGTGCCAACAGTTGATTGCCACGAGCTTTATAGTCAACAATTTCGGTATTGTACACAATATCAACTGCCCTTCGTTCCAATTCTTTCACAATGCCTTCCACAATTTTGTACATGCCACCTTTCACGTTGTAATAGCCGTCGTGCTGAAATTCGGTGTAGGAGAGCAGCGTGTAAATGGCAGAGGTGTCGAAAGGGGTACGACCCAGGAAGAAAGCAACCAGCGACACAATTTGCCGGGCTTCGTTGGATTGAAAGTAGCGGTTCACCTGTTGATCAAACTTCCGGAACAAAACGGGTATGTGCGCCATATTGACACTGGTCAGTGCTTTGGCATATTCAAACAAAGAATCGAAATTTTGTTTGATCACCACATCCACTGTATCGTGGAAAATTCTGGAACATTTGTGCAGGTATTTGCGCATTTTGCCTTCAAAGTCGGGCTCAATGCCTTCAAACTGTGCAGCCAGTTTTTTCAGGTCCTTGTACAAATAATAGGTTTTGGGACTTCCTCCAAAATTCACAGTATAAAGCGGATCCAGTTCCACATAGTCGAAGGGCAAATCGATTTTACAATCCTTTGCAAATGCAGTAAATTCATATGACATGCTGAAGAAACTGGGACCTGTATCGAAGGTAAACCCATCTTTTTTGATCTGGTTTAAACGGCCACCGGCCTGGTGGTTTTTTTCCAGTATCTGCACTTGATAGCCCTGACTGCTCAAGCGTAAAGCGGTGGCAATACCACCCAGTCCGGCGCCTGCTATGATTACTTTTTTACTCATTTTATTTTGAATTTTTTTGTTTGATTAACCCGGGATATAATTCATCTTTCACCCAGCTAAAACCGGGTTCTATGCTGATAATTTTTTCATAATATGTTGCGGCTTTGTCATAGTCGCCAAGCATGGTGTAGCCTTCGCCCAACTGGACCATCAGGTTCAGGTAATTCCAGTTTTTATCAATATTGTTGTTGTCATTTTCCAGCAAGTTCAATGCTTTCTCGTATAAATGCAAGGCTTCGGTTTTCGATCCTCCAAAAATGGAAGGCATGTAATATTGAATGTTGGCACTTTGGATGTAGGCCATCCAGCTGTTTTCGTCAAGTGCCAGCGCTTTTTTGGCCGCATCGATGCTTTTTAATCCATAATACGGGGCTTTGTATTGTGCCAAGCCAATTTCAAAACCATAAAAAGCAGCCAGATAAGTGCTTAGTCTAGAAGCATGTTGCTTGTCTTTTTCCAAACGTCGCAAGTTTGAGAATGCTTTATCGAGGTACAAACGTGCCTCATTCAATCGTTTGTTGCCAATGCACCAGGCGATGTAGCCATACTGGTAATTGATCAGTTCCAGCAGCTGTTCATCCGTTTTTCCAGGCTTTTGCTCCATGGAATCGATGGTCAGCTTCCAACGATGCATGTTGTTGGTGATGAATGCCTGATAAATGGAATTTCTGGCCGAACCTTGCGCAAGCGAAAAGGCCAAAATCAGCAGCAGTGTTATGTGGATATGTTTCGACCTTTCCAAGTTTCTTGTTTATTAATTTGATGATGAATGGATTGCAGTATGAATTGACACATGGCTATTTGATGGTGTGGCAGGTGTTTCAATGTTTGGTAAACTGACTGGTTGCTGGTTATGGCAACCAAGACCCGGGTAAACAGGGTAGTCAAAATAAAAGAAACAATGAAGAACCATTGGCCGGTCCAAACAATTGGTACAATGCCCAGGCTTGTAATTAGGAAAAAAAGGATGGCCAACACTTTGGAATTGCCAAAATAAGTGACAATGTTTCTGGAAAAACCCTGAACTGCCTCGCCGTAATTGTGATACATACGGCAGCTAATTTGTTTTTCAGATGCCAGGCACGAAATACCTTGCTTGTTTTTTTTCAGCAAACGGGCCATGGCAATGTCTTCTACTTTGTTGGCCCGCAGTAGAGCATGGGGTTTGATGGCATGGTAGGTTTTGGCATCGAAAAACATAAATTGTCCGTTGGCGGCTGCCAGGGAACTAAAACTGCTTTTTCGAACAAGAATCAGCGGTAGCAGGGTAAGCAGGATGTAATTCATCACGGGAACGGTTTTCAATTCACCGGCACTGTGCATGATCTGTTTCGGAAAAATTGTGATGAGTGCCAAGCCGTAATGCTGCATATGCCTGATGGCCCGTGCTATCAGGTTTCCCTCTATAATCACATCGGCATCGAGAAACAGCAGATAATTGCCCTTTGCTTGAAGGGACAAGGAATGGCAGGCATGGTTTTTTCCCAGCCAGCCTTCTGGAAGATGATCGGTGCCGATGAGCCGGATGCGTTGGTCTGCTTCCTGATACTTTTTCACCAGTGCAGCAGTACTGTCTTCACTCTGATCGTCACAAACAATGAGTTCAAAATGTTGGTATTCCTGTTGTTGAACCGATTGAATGAGCTGCTCGATGTGGCCTGCTTCGTTGCGGGCTGGTACCAGGATGGAAACCAGTGCTTCCTGGTTGGAATGCTGAATTTTCATTCTTTCTGAAAAAAGAAAATTTACCA
>JAFGVJ010000008.1 GCA_016938055.1 Prolixibacteraceae bacterium | reverse complement strand
GGAACCTCTTATGAATCGACTGTATACATCAACGATGTGCCGGTGAATGAACTCGAAAAATGGGCCAAACTCGAAAGTGAACGTTTCCATGGCATCGTTTTACGACTGTTCCACACTGAACTGGAAACTGTTTACGAAGAATTTAACATGTACCAGGACCGTGATTCAGAGCGTGCTTTTGGTACCCTCATGGAGGCCCTTTTCCCCAACCATCCTTATGGTCGCGACATCATCGGGTTTCCCGAACACCTGAAAAATCCATCCATGATTAATATCCAGGAGTTCTACAAAACATTTTATGTGCCCAACAACATGGCCATTGCCTTATCGGGTGACATTGACTTCGAAGCAAGCATCCAGCTCATCGATCAGTATTTTGGTAACCTTGAGTATAAGGAACTCCCCGAACGTAATGCCATTGTTGAAGAACCCATACAGGATGTGATTAGCCACGAAGTAGTTGGGCCTGAGCCTGAAAACGTGATGGTGGCTTTCCGCATGGGAGGTGTTGGCTCGGTTGATCAACCATACTGCGATGTCATTGACATGCTGCTGACCAACAGTCAGGCAGGTTTGATTGACCTGAACCTGGTACAACAACAAAAAGTGCTGTACGCCGGATCATTCTATTATGCACTGAAAGACTACGGCATTCATGTGTTGCAGGGAGCTCCCCTTCAAGGTCAAAGCCTGGCCGAAGTTGCAGCCCTGATGACTGCACAGCTGGATTCTATCAAAGCCGGTCATTTCGATGATTGGTTGATCCAGGCTGTGATCAATGATTTGAAATTACGCAAAATCAGAAGTCAGGAACGAAACTCGGGCCGTGCTTATGAACTGATGGGTAATTTCATCGACGGCCTGAGCCGCGAAGAGGCCCTTTCGTATATGAATACACTGAATGCCATCACCAAAGAAGGTGTTGTGAAATTTGCCAACGAAAAATATGGCAGCAATTATGTAATGGTGAACAAAACACAGGGCGACAATGTCAGCCTGGTGAAAGTTGAAAAACCCGAAATAACGGCTGTTCCCGTTAACCGCGATCTTCAATCTGATTTCGCCAAAGAATTCAGCGCCATGGAATCGGTAGATGTGGAACCGGTATTCGTAAACTTCCAGGAGAAAATTACCACCCATCCCATTCAGGATGGCTGCAACTTTTATTACATTCAAAATGAATCCAATGAACTTTTCTCGCTGCGCTATATTATTGAAATGGGCAGTTGGAACGATCTGAAAGCCGAACTGGCCGTTGGTTATTTGAACTACATTGGCACCAACGAATTTTCGGCCCCCGATCTTCAAAAAGAGTTGTACAAATACGGTCTGGAACTAAATGTTTCAACCGAAGCTGAACGTTCGTACATCACCATCAGGGGTTTGAATGAATCGTTTGAAAAAGGTGTTGAACTACTGGAACACATTTTGGCCAATGCTCAGCCCGACGAAAAGGCTTACCAGGATTATGTTGCAAGAATTCTGAAGGAACGTAACGATCAGAAAGCTGAACAAAGCACCATTCTGTGGCAAGCCATGTTCAACTATGGATTATACGGAACGAACAATCCGAAAAAGCATTTGCTGAGCGAAGAAGAGCTGAAAGCCATCGATCCCACTGAATTGACTGAACAGTTGAAGCAACTCACCAGTTATCGTCACAATATTTTCTACTATGGCCCGGCCGATGATTTATCGGTGAAATCAGTTTTGGAACAAAAACACCAGATGCCCGAAGAACTGGCTGAGGTTCCTGTTGCCAAACAATTTGATCAACTCAGTGCCGAAGGAAACAAAGTGTATGTGGTTGATTTCGACATTAACCAGGCCAATATTCTTCTGGTAAGTAATGGCGAGGTATTCAACAAAGAATTGATTCCAGCCGCCAGAATTTACAATGAATTTTATGGAAGTGGCTTGTCATCGGTGGTATTCCAGGAAATCAGGGAATCGAAAGCCCTGGCCTATTCAGCCTATTCAGCTTATCGCATGGCCAATAAAACAGGCCGGAAGAACAGCCTGGTGGGTTATCTGGGAACGCAGTCCGATAAGCTTTCCATCGCCACCGAAACACTGATTGACTTACTCAATAATATGCCCATGGCTGTTCAGCAGTACGATATGGCCCGCGAAGCCATTGTGAAGAAAACCAATACCGAACGGATTACCCGTGAAAACATTTTTTGGACTTGGCAACGCAACATGGATCGCGGTATTGATTATGACCTTCGTATAGATGAGTACGAAGCCGCCAAGAACATGACGATTGATGAGTTTGCCAAATTTTTCGATGAAAAAATCAAAGGTCAGCACTTTACTTACCTGGTTTTAGGGAAAAAGGACAAACTGGATCAGAAGGCGCTCAAATCGCTTGGCGAGGTAGAAACCCTTACCCTTGAAGAGATATTTGGATATTGAAAAGAAACAATCAATACAACAGTTACAATACCCTGCCCCGGCAGGGTATTGTTTTTTAAAGGGACTTTTCAAACAAACGATAGCGTTTGTAAACCACACCACCCATACGTTCCATCTCGGCCCGCACTTTGGTGTTGTACTCCAGCTCAAGGTGTGAATCAATCACCGTTTTCCCTTCGGCCCTGGCCGATGCTATCAGCTTAATGCCCATGAGCACTTCCAGCCCGCGCCCCTGATAACTCGGATGAACAGCACCCAGCATCAGGTTGAGCTGTTTCGATTTGCGGCCAGCAGTAAGGATAGGAATAAAACCAAAGGGCAACAACCTGCCACGGGCTTTCTGTATGCCTTTGCTTAAGTCCGACATGCCAATAATGGTCCCGATCACATTGTTTTCATCGTTCATAACCAGTTTGATAAAGCGCGGATTCACCAGGTAGAGATAACGGTTGGCAAAATCGTCCATTTCACGTTCGTTGAATGGTGTGAAGCCGTAAATGTCGTTGAATGTATCGTTAATGAGTTGCAATACGGGCCGCACCAGGGGTTTTATTTTCCTGCGGGAAGTAAATTCTACAACTCTGAGGCTTGTATTATTTCTTTTGAAACGTTCTTCAATTTTCTGATAAATATCGGGGAGTTGGTCCGGAATATCAATTTTATAAACTACCAGGTCCACTTTTTTCTGAAAACCTTCGTTCGCGATCAGCTCCACCATGTAGGGAAAATTGCAGTTGGATGCTATCACAACTGGCTCATCAAACCCTTCAACAAGAAATCCTTGTGGATCCTTGTCGGAAAAAGCCAGGGGACCAACCAATTTTTCCATGCCGCGCGATTTTGCCCAACTTGCAACATGCTGCACGAGGGCATGGAATACTTCCTGATCATCATAGGTTTCGATGAAAGAAAAGCGACCGTACAATTCGTTGTGCTTTTGATTGTATTCATGATGAATCAATCCCATGCAGCGCCCTACAGCTTCCTGACCTTTATACGCCAACAGCAGCACATGGTCGCAGTGTTCAAATGATTTGTTTTTCTTCGGGTTGAAAAAGTCCCATTCGTCCAGATAAATGGGGTGCACCCAGTTCGGGTGATTTTGATGAATTTTTTCGGGGAGATAAATAAAAGTGCGCAAGTCGTTTTTGTTAACAACTTCCCTGATTTGAATTTCCATATCCTACCAATTAAGGCGCTTAAGATAATGTAAAATTATTTTCTGAAGCACGCTTACTATTCTAAAACATATTCAACGAAAGAAGAAATCGGCTGTAGGTACAGCTTGAAATGAGAGGGATGTTATTAACTATTTTTCATTAAATGCAGTGGCGTAAGTATTTACGCACATATGCCCATAAACTTTGTGGGTTCCGATGGCTACACCAGTAAAATGAAATGAAGGATCGAGAATGCTTTTCCTGTGGCCACGGGATTTTACACCATCGTCGATCAAAAGGGATATGACCACAAATGCAGGTTCACAGTCGCCGTAATGAATGTTTTCACCAAAATGTCCGGTGAAGGTTCCAAAGTTGGCCAGCCGGTCGGTAGGACTTGAATTTCCGCTGCCTCGATGGCCGGTTTTTCCGGTAGCGCTTTGATCATACACCAGCAAATCGCAGGCTTTCGACATTCCTTTTGATGGATAAAGCAAAGGAGCAGGAGCTGCTTTTTCGAGCTCCCCGAGACATTCGAGAAAGGCTGTTTTCCCTTCTTCGGTTTCATAAACCTCCTTGCCTGGTATTTTGAGCAACTTTCCGGAATAGTAAACTTCCATCCATTTCAACGATAAACGCGCATACATGGCCGGATTGGAACGTACCTTGTTCAATTCAAGGATCACATCTTTTTCTTCGCTGCTCAGGTAACTTACCTCCCTGGCAGTATCCAGTTCTTTCAACGGCCACTCAAAATATTCCTGAGCTTTGGTTCCCAGTATAAGCATCGCAAATAAGAGGGTCAACAATGTTTTCATGCGGGTATTTGAATTTGTTTACATAAAGAACGAATAGGAATCGAAAAGTTGCATAAATGCCCGATTATTTTTCGTTGATTACTTGATCATTTGTCCAAAGTTTGATTTTAATCAGATGAAACATATCGATCAACTGTTTTTTTAATTATATTGATTTCAATCTTTAAAGCAATAGCAGCATGCAAGTTTTGAATCGTTACCGTAACAGTTTGTGGGCCATCGCCTTTTTTGTGTTGTTGGTGTTGGGGGTTTTGTTTTACATCGACTTCCGAAAATCACAATGGGAAAACGAAGTGCGTATTCAGACCATGGAAATGCTGATGTCCAAAAAAACCAAACTCGAAAAATCATTGTTTTCAAGAATCTATTATACACGGAGCACTGCAGCCATCGTTTCGCTCAACCCCAATATCAGTAACGAAGATTATGAACATCTTGCCCGGGTATTTGTAGGGAACGACACGGTCATTAATTCCATGTCGTTAGCCAGGAACTGCGTGATCAATGCCATTTATCCCCTCGAAGGTCATGAGGCAGCCCTGGGACTCGATTTGCTGGCACATCCCGACCGGAAAGAGATTGTTGACCAAACCATTGAAACACGCCAAACCTTTGTTGCCGGTCCGGTTGAATTGGTCGAAGGGGGCATTGCTTTTATCAGTTATACGCCCATTTTTGACATCACCACCGATACCACCGGCAAGTTTTGGGGTTTGACCGACATTGTCATTCTGCGTGATGCCCTTTTAAACGAGGCTGGTTTATTGCCCGAGGAACGAGGCTTCCGGTTTGTAATGAAGGGGTATGATGGTAAAGGGAATAAAGGGGAAATTTTCTGGGGTGATCCCAATGTCTTTCAACTTCATCCTGTGAGCATTAACGTTGAACTGCCCTATGGAAATTGGGTACTGGCAGCAGCTCCTTTGAATGGTTGGGATGTATTTTACAATTATGATCTGATCCTGATTGTGATGCTTTTTTTCAGTGCCTTAGCCATGAGTGTGCTGTTGTATGTTGCACTGAGGGCCAATTCAAAAATCAGGGAAGATGCCCGTGAGTTTAAAGCCATCTTCAATTCGCTCGACACCCTGATTTTTGAGTTGAGCGTGGATGGAGAATACCTGAAAATAGCCCCTACAAAAATTAGTTTGCTGGTTGCTCCTCCCGAAGAAATCATCGGAAAAAAAATCAGGGACATTTTTGAGCCCGAACTGGCCGAATTGTTTATGCATTCGATTCGTCAATGTCTGGAAACGAAAGAAGTTAGTATCATTGAATACCCCTTGGTCTTGCAGGGTGAGCAAAAATGGTTTGTGGCCAGGGTTTCGTACAAATCACCGAAAAGTGTTATCTACAATGCTTATGATGTTACTGCAATCAAAGAAGCAGAAAATGAACTGAAGGAATCTGAACAGCGTCTCAGCAAATTGAACGACATCAAAAACCGATTCTTTTCTATCATCGCCCACGATTTGCGGAACCCGGTGGGGAGTTTCAGGAACATCACGGAGCTATTGCTCGATGACCCCAGAAAGCTATCTTCTGAGGAGTCAATGGTATTGATTAAGAGCATGTACAACACATCGGGCAGTTTGATCGACTTGTTGGAGAACCTTTTATCCTGGGCACAGGCTCAACAACAATCCATTCAACTCCAGCCTGTCAGTCAATCGGTTTATGAGTTGTGTAACGAAGTGATATTGTCGCAACAGACCAATGCACTGGAGAAGAAAATTGAGATTATGAATCAGATTGATCCCGACCATTATGCCCTTTTTGATCGGAGTGTAACAAACATCGTGATTAGGAATCTTATATCCAATGCGCTCAAATTTTCGTATGAAAACACTACGGTTAAGCTCAGTTCCGAATTGAAAAAAGTGAAAGGGCAGGACTTTGTGGTACTACACATTGCCGATCAAGGTTGTGGTATTCCCCCTGAACGGATCAATGATATCTTCAACAAGGAAACGCACTATAAAACATACGGAACACGCAACGAAAAGGGAAGTGGACTGGGATTGATGCTCTGCAAGGATTTTGTTGAGATGCAGGGAGGTGAGATTTGGGTGGAAAGTAAGGTTGATCTGGGTAGTACCTTCTCGTTTACTCTGCCTGTGGGTTAAGAATGATCATGATGGACTGGAAAACCTTTTTTCATTTGAATCATCTTAGAAACTCCAGCGCAAGCGACCGAACAAGGCATATAAATTTCCCATAGCGGCATATTCGGTACCCGATTCACCCAACATAAGCTGCGAAGTCAGGAATAATTCCAAATTGTTTTGTAACGAAACCGAAACCGATGGGCCAATAAACATGGACAGGTCTACCGGATTTATCATGGCCGCACCACTCACATTGAATAAGGTTCCAATGGGATACGATACTTGTCCAAACCATTCGTATTTTCCAATTGACAGTTTTTTCGCACTCAGTTGTATGTTAGGATCAATCAACGAGAAGCTTTCCCCTTTTTCGGTAGATCCAAGGCTGTTAAATAAAAATGAAGTGTGTACATACAATGAGTTTTCGAAATTATAATCGAGTGAAACTGATACAGAAACCCCTTCTTCAGATTGACTTTTATAATTGTTTATGGGTTTGAAATACGAGGCTTCACCCCTGAAACCTATGTTTTGAATGTTTCCGCTCCAGCCGCCTCCCAATACATAATCAACGCCTGATTGTCCTGCCAGTATCTGAAAGTCGTAATTGAATTTGTTGAAACGATATTTCACGGCCAAAGCGCTGTTCTCAATTGAGCTTGCTGCTTTGTAAGCCACATCGACCGATGAAGACATTGTTGGATACCAGGTAACTAAAATGGCATCGCTTCCGGGACGCTCTTCGTAATCGAAATCCATGTACGAAAAGGCGTTGAAGATATCGTTGGGGTTCCATACAAAATTAATCCCCCAATTGATGCGGTGCCGTCCTGCTCGTAACTGCCAGTTGCCCATCGTGTAATCGATGTAAGCCCTGTCGATGACGGTGTTGATGAGGTAATTGTCCTGCTTAGTCCAGTTCCACGACAGATCAATGAGGCCGTTATCGGTTGAAATGGAGGTAGCATAAGTCGGAATTTGTTTCAGCAATTGTCCTGAAAACATCCGGTTACGAAGTTCAAGTGCCAAAGTTAAACTACCCGAAGGGTATAGTTTGAAATTTAAGCGGTTGTGCAAAAGGTTGTAACTGATGTTGCTGATTTTATTGCCCGCTGATGTTGTAACATGATTTTCAAAAATATAGATTCCTTGCATGTCTTTGAGGTATCCATTCACACTTGCGATTTGTGCTTTTATTGCGAAACTTAAAAATGTGAATCCTATTCCAATAAGAATCCTTTTCATAAAAATAATTTTTCAGTAAAAACGGCAACATAGGTATTGACACACATTTGTCCGTCTACTTTTTTTCGTCCTTCACAATTTTACCGTCTTCGAGCACTATTACCCTTCGTGCTTTTTTAACTACCCTTTGGTCGTGGGTTGAAAAAATGAAAGTGATGTTCTCTTTACGGTTCAGTTCTTCCATAATATCGAGCAGGTTTTCGGTCGATTTTGAATCGAGGTTGGCCGTTGGTTCATCGGCAATGATGAATTTAGGTTTCGATGCCAAAGCACGAGCCACAGCCACCCGCTGTTGTTGACCTCCTGAAAGTTGATTAGGCCGGCTGTTCATCCGGTTACCCAGGCCAACGCTTTCGAGAATTTCACGAGTACGTTTTGCGATTTGGTCTTTGGGTGCACCCTGCATTTCCATAATAAACGAAACATTTTCTTTGGCTGTAAGCACCGGAATTAGGTTATATGCCTGAAACACGAAGCCTATGTTGTGCAGTCTGAAATCAACCAACTGTTTTTGGTTCAGGGTAGAAAGATCGGTCTTGTCTACAACAATTGAACCCGATGTGGGAGAGTCGAGTCCTCCAACCATGTTGAGCAAGGTGGTTTTTCCTGACCCCGAAGGGCCAACAATGGCGGTAAACTCACCTTCTTCGATGTTCAAATCAACTCCGTTTATAGCTTTCACCTGAATGGCTGTTCCATTGTATATTTTTTCCAGATTTTTGATTTCAATTACGTTCATGGCTTCTTCTTTTTACCACAGAGGACGCAGAGTAGCACAGAGAGATTGAGTTAATCAATCATTTATGTCTGACGCTTTTCTATGCTCTGTACATTAATTTTAATTTGTTTATTCTCTTTTATCTCCGAGTTTACTTTGTGTTCACTGAGCTTATGTTTTATTCTGTTCTGATGGCTTCAACCGGATTCAATTTTAATGCTTTTCGGGCCGGGGTGATCGATGACAAAATTCCTGTAACGATGACCATCGCGGTAACTAAAAGGAAAAAATCAAAGTCAATATCGGGGTAAACCATCGCCGACCATCCCATGGCTTCAAGCCCTTCGCCCACCGATGAGAAATTGATCCCTGTATGTTTAGTCACAGCAATGAGAATTCCACCCAGTACCATTCCAATCACAGCTCCAACCATGGTGAGAAAAATGGTTTCTAGCATGATCATTCGGAACACACGTTTTTTGTTCATTCCAATGGCCATGAGCATTCCCAGCTCTTTTACCCTTTCGAGAATGGCCATTAGCATGGTATTGATGATGCCAAAAGCAAGAGCCAGTAAAATAATTCCCATGATCACCAGGTACCAGATGTCCATAAAAGAGGTCATCATGGCGGCTTCGGGCGATATATCCTTCCAGCTCATAATACTCAGTCCTGAAAATTTTTCCCTCATTTCATTCCTGATTTGCCCCGGATCGGTTTCTTCATTCACAATCATGGCTATTTCATGAAAATCAGTTCTGCCAAAACCTGTTATAGCCGACAAATCATCTCTTAATACATAAGCGGTCATTTGATCGAACATGGTATTGGCCGTTTTGAAAATGCCACAAACTTTGTAGGTTTGATAGATGAGTTCGCCATCAATGTCGTTGAACGTGAGAATAATTTTACTGTTTAAACGGTAATGTTTCGAAGTTTCAACAATTAGCGACCCGTATTTTTTGATCCCTTTTTTTGATAATGTCGAGGTTATTGCTTTTTTGAATAATTTCTCCGTTATAAATCGTTCGTTTTCAATCGTTTTCAACTTTCTGATAATCTTATCGGGAACACCAAGTATTTTAAGACTATCAAGTGTTTCGGGTTCAATTTTGTAATTTTTAATTCGGAGCTGTTCTGCAGTTTTATCACTAATCACAATGGGATTACTCATATTGGTATCGAAAAAGGTCCCTCCATTTTCGACCAGTTGCTGATGCACCCTGCAAACATTTTTTTCCTCATTGAGCTGAATTCCTTGAAGCATCAGTGCAGTATTGCCACCCGAAGTTTGGGCCATGGCCATCAGCTTTAAACGTTTCGAATAGCCTATGATGTTGGGCTGATTTTCCACATAACGGTCAATCTGATCGATGTTCGGGATGGTATAGTTGATTTCGTTGTTCAGTAAATATTCAGGTTGATGAATTTTCACATGCGAAATTTCGGTATAAACAATGGATTCGATCCGTTGATTGACCCAGCCCTTCATCATCCCGGCAGTAAATACACCTGCAATGGTACCAAGGGTCACGGCACCAATTACCACCAGGCTGCGTTTGCGGTTTCGCCAAACGTTTTTCCATGCAATTGACCAAATCATTGTCGGTTTTTTTTAAGTGTTTCGGTGTGATTGTTTTGAAAACTTCGGATGCTATATATCACTGTTTTTTCCATTTTCGAGAATGTTAATATTAACCGTGCAAGGCATCAATCACTTTTAATCGTTTAATGCTTCGCAGCGGAACAATACAAACGATCAAAATCATAATTAGAATTATCACTCCCTGACTGAAAAAATAGGAATCGAACAGGGCCATAGGCATAAGGGCATCGAAACCCATATCTTCATACATTTTGGCCACCTCGCCTGTAAGCCTGATCGGGTAGTAATGGCCAAATAACAATATGGGTGCAATGGCAATCATCCCTGAGATAATCCCCAGAATGCCCATGAAAATGAGTTCCAAACTCACAATCTGCGATAATTTCTTGCGTTTCATTCCTATGGCAATCATCACCCCGAATTCTCTTTTCCGTTCGGCAATCATCATCAAAACTGTTCCGAAAATTCCAAAGAAAACAATCACGTACAGGATAAAAATGAACAACTGGCCACCAATGCTGTCGCCTTCAATTTGTTGTTTAAGGGTAGGGATCAGCTCCTCCCAATTCTTCACGGCGTATTGATGATCGTTACTGATCAGTGTTTGCAACTCAGTTTGTGTTTGCATCATTTCATCGTTGTTGTTCAGGTTAATCACCATAGAGGTAACCTGCTGATCGAGGCCTAAAAATTCACTGATTTCAGGAAGGCTCATGTAAATCAGTTTATTGTCGAGGTCGGGCGAGGCCATTTTGATGATTCCCCTGACCGGATAAATACCGGCAGCACTCAGCCCATGGTATCCCTGGCTCATTAGCACTATGGTATCGCCAATGGTAACTTTTAGATACCTCGATAAACGGTCGGAGACCAATACTCCATTGTCGGATGAAGTGAGGTATTGCGAATTAAAATGTGAATAATGTGTAATGATGGGCAGGTATTTGTTGGTGGATTCATCGTCCAGTTCCAACTCAAGTTCAATTTTTGCTTCTGAAGAATAGGTGTTGTTTTTACAGCTTTCAATTTTTGCCATCAAATCGGGTGGCAGATTCCCATTCTGCTTCATTTTATCGATGGCTGCCTCGGTAAACTGGTAGCGGATTAATCGGTGTATGGGATTCGAAATTTCTTTTTCAGCATCGGGATCGATCCCCGAAACCAATACCCCTTTCGATTGGATTCCATTAGAAGCCAAAGCAAACGACTCAATTCGGGGGGCAATCGACTTTACATTTTGATGGCTTCTGATTTTTTCAATCAGTTGCTGGTTGTAGCCGAAAGAGTTGTCGATGCTTGGGTCGTCGTAATAATCTGGATTCTGCAGTTGTAAGTATCCGGTGTAAGATTCTATGCTCTGTTCAATCATATAGCCGTAGGTGCCCAGTTGAAACGACCGCATGAGAATGGCAAAAAAGATGGCAAAGAAAATCGAAGCTGCTGTAATAAGTGTTCGCCGTTTGTTTCGCCATAAATTTCGCCAGGCTAGTATGATTATTTTTTTCATGATCAACGAATTTTTTTCATGTTTTGCTGAGAGAAAAAGTTCTCCTCCAGCTCAATGTTGAATTTCATAGCGGTGATATTTACAATGGTTTTATTCCCTTCTACATCGGCAGGAATAATTTCCATCGTTGATGGTAAGGTACGACCATCGAACAATTTTACATTGAATGCCAAATGGGTTTTAACCAGGTAAAACTCTTCATCGTAATATTCCGACTTCAGGTTGAGGTAGTCATCTTTCGAAATCCACAAGGTGATTTTCCCCCAAACCACATCAGAATTTTCAAGTGGTGTTAAATCGATGATGTAGCAATCGTGCCCATCAATTAACTCATTCCCAATAAGTGCGTGAGTGTAGTCAACCACAATCGATGATTCTTTCAAAATATCATCGTTCGAGAAATCCGATCCCATCCATCCCTGTGACATCATGGCCGGGGGCAGTTTGATCAAACGTTGTATGGTTGGGTTCCAGCTCCACATGTTGTTGCCACTTTTCAGAAAAGTCTGGCCTTGTTCTTTTGCCGGTGCAGTAATTAGTGTGAGCGAGTTTTCATTTCCTTCTGACCAGCTTTTAAATTCGAGAGAACGTTTGTATTTGGGGCGCACAATGGTCATGGTCATTTCGCTGTAACTCGATTTTTCGCCCTTGAATTTTGTGTCAGCTTTTTGAACAATTTCTTTGGCATCCTGTGCCTGAAGCGGGTTACTGAATAACATGAGTATTGCACCAATGAGTGTTAAGTTTAATCGGGATTTCATGAGCGCTTTATTTTATTGTTTTATATTTTTCAATCAGGTATGATTTCACTTCTTCAACCGGGTAGAGTGTAGGATTCATGATGTAATTGAGTCCAATCCCATCCAGCATTGAGCCAAACATCAAAGCCTCGATACGGGGATTTTTGTATTTTTTTTTAGCGAAGTACTTTTCCATAATATCAATCATTGGCTGATATAAAGTCATTACTTTCGATTCAATAATCTTAGCGATTGAAGGCTGAAGCAATAAGCTGAAGTAGAGCTTCCAAAAAGTGCGCTTTGTGTCTATAATTTCAAACATAGAATTGATGAAATAATCAAATTCATCATCTGTCAATATGTTGTCGTTGTTAAGATCAAAATTGTTGATAAGCTCACGAAAGCCTTCGTCGACAATTTCCAATAGTAATTCTTCTTTGCTCTGAAAATAGTTGTATAGAAGCCCTTTTGACATATGTGCTTTATCAGCAATTTTACTGATTGAAGTAACATGGTATCCTTCACTGGCAAATAATTCCAATGCAGCATCCATAATTTTGTGTTTTTTTTCGCTTCTGATTTCTTTGTATTGTTCCGACGTTCGTGGCATACAGAATAATAAATTTTTATTGACTGAACGGTTGGTCAAAACTAAAAAATCATTTTATAAATAACAATATTTCACTATGTTTTTTTATCAAAAAAATGAGAAAGTTTCCTTACATAAGTTATGTAAAGATGAGATTAGAAGATGTTTCTATTTTTAAAGAAATTAAAAAGGAATGTAGAGCAATTGTGCAGCAGCTTCATCGATGAACCAAGAGAGGTCTCCGCTCAAAGGCCTGATGTGGGATGCCGGATATTGAAGCAATCCATCAAGCGCCACGCTTTTTACCATTTTGGCTTTACCTGCTCCGGTGACGATGAATACTGTTTTTTGTACATGATTCAGCACTTCTCCTGTAAAAGTGATCCTTTTTTGTCCCGAAACCGGATGAATGGCCACGGCACACCAATGTTCATCGTTTAACAATTCCATGCAGTGTGGAAAGATGGACGCTGTGTGTCCGTCGTCGCCCAGTCCAAGTATGTTTAGATCAATGACCGGCCATCCATTTTTGGTTTTCACATGTTTTTTTAATGTATCGGTATAACGGATAGCTTCGTTTTCTGCCTCGTTTTCGCCCATCACCCGATGGATATTTTCATCCTTTATGCCCATGGGTTTCAGCCAAAGTTCATAAGCCCACTTGTAATTGCTTTCGTCATCGGAGGGTGGAACACAACGATCGTCACCCCACCAAAAGTGGAAACGCCTGTCGGCCAGCTTGTCACCATAATGTTCCGTCAGGTAGCGAAAAATGGCCTTGGGAGTGTTACCGCCCGATAAGGCAATGTGCATGTGGGTATTGCCTGGTCTTTTTTTCATTTCGAACAATAGACCTGCCAACGCTTCGGCAATGTCGCCGGTATTTTTAAAAACCTTGATCATGCTGGTGTTTCGTTCTTTTTTAAATCGCTGTTATTTTGTAGGTCAAGGTCCTGTTGATAATAGTTTTTGAGTTGTTGCTTGAGTTTAACATAGCGCAATACTCCAATGAGTAAAATGATGATGCTGATGATCAACGAAACAATGCCTATCCATTGCAGGGATCCCAACTCGCGAAGCTGAATAAGGGTCACTCCAGCTAAAATCAGGTATAACGAGGTGCGGATGTAAGCAAATAGGGTACGTTCATTGGCCAATTTAGTTCTTTCAAGCGCCAGGTAATCCCTCAAAATAATCTGTTCCTTGTTTTGATAAGATGTTTGGTCCAGTCCTAAAATGCTGCTGATCCGTTTTTGTTTCATGTGTTCTGTTATTTCGATAATTGATTATAATTCACAGTATTCGCCATCGTTGCTCAAATTTTTACAAGGATAACGCCAGCCATTTACCTGCGAAACGATGAGTTCTTCAGCAGCCAAAGGCCCCCAGGTGCCTGCCGGGTAGCCATGCAGGGGGAAATGATGGTTTTGCTCCCAGGTATCGATGATGGGCTGCACAATTTCCCAGGCTTTTTCAACATTGTCGCCACGGGAGTAAAGGGTTGCATCGCCTTGAATACAGTCCAGCAACAAGCGTTCATAGGCGGTGGGCAGGTATGCTTCTGAGAGTTCGGCATACCGAAAATTCATATTGACCGATTGAACATTGAATCCGGCGCCCGGAACTTTTAGTCCCATTTTCATCAGAATGCCTTCATCGGGTTGAATCCGGATGACCAGCTGATTGGGCTGAGCACTGCGAAAGTCGCTTGCATCGAAAAGGTGATGCGGTGCAGACCTGAAATTAATCACAATCTCAGTAACCCTTGTGGGTAGTTTTTTGCCTGTACGGATGTAGAACGGGGTTCCTGCCCAGCGCCAGTTGTCGATGTTCAGCTTCATGGCTACAAAAGTCTCGGTTCGGCTTTCAGGATCAACCCCTTCTTCTTCGCGGTACCCCGGTACGGTTTCACCCTTGATGCTGGATGAAGTGTATTGACCGCGAATTACATTCTCTTCCAGTTTGTTGGTATCGATGGGTCTGATGGACTGAAATACCTTCAGCATTTCGTTCCTGATGGCATCGGCATTGATGACGGTTGGTGGTTCCATGGCAACCAGTCCTACCAGTTGCATCAGGTGGTTCTGCACCATGTCGCGCAGTGCGCCCGATTGGTCGTAATAACCGCCTCTTTTCTCAACTCCAAGTGATTCCGATGAGGTGATTTGCACGTGATCGATGTATTTATGGTTCCAAAGAGGTTCCCACAGTGCATTCGAAAAGCGCAACACCAAAAGGTTTTGTACTGTTTCTTTCCCCAGGTAATGGTCAATGCGGTAAAGTTGATTTTCGTTGAAGTATTGCAGCAAGTCACGGTTAAGGTCGCGGGCACTTTTCAGATCGGTCCCAAAAGGTTTTTCAACAATAAGCCTCTTGAAACCATCATCTTCCTGGTTTAAACCAACTTTGGAAAGAAATTTTGGAATCAGCGAGTACAGTTTGGGCGGGGTTGACAGGTAAAAGATGATATTTCCCGGAGCCTTCAATTCTTTCTGTAATTTTTCGATGCGTAGTTTCAGCCCCGGGTAATCATTCTCCTCAGAAGTTTGTATGGTTTCGTAATACAAATGGCTTTGAAAATCGGCACTGGTTTCGTTCGAGGGCAAAAACTCCATCATTTTATCCCGAAAGGCTTCATCGTTCATTTCGGTACGGCTTACTCCCAAAATGGCAAAGGGATGACCCAACAATTGCTGCTGGTGCAGGTTGTATAGGGCCGGAATCAGTTTTCGTTTTGTAAGATCACCCGATGCGCCAAAAATGACCACAATGTGTGGAGCTGTTTTTTTCATCATCAAAAAATTTATATCAAAACAAACAAAAAGCGGGCTTGTTTTCTGTAATTAAAGTTACCAAAGGAATTAAATGGTCCAAACCACCATGTGTTCATCGTAAACCATGTAGTTCAGTTGAAAATCGAGTGTTTCAATTTTTGAGGTGAAGCTTGCAGCAATGGTGCCGTTTGAATTGACTTCACGGATGAATATTTGTTTGGAAAAAAGCACATTCGATTCGCTGACTGCTTTATAAATGGCCTCTTTGGCACACCAATACAGCACACGGCTAAAATCTCCGGGCTGTTTTTTCATTTGTTCCAGTTCACTTTCAGATAAAAACCGGGCAGAGACTTTTTCGATGTTCCGGTCAGTCTTTTCAATGTCGATGCCAGCATAGGGGTTGGTACATAGCAAGATACCCACCATGGACCTCGAATGAGAAATACTCAGGTGCCGGGTATGGTTCCGTAACAGTGGCTTTCCGGTTTCGGAATAGTTGATTTGAGGCCAAAACCCCAACACTTCATTCAACAATACCCGTACGGCCAACCATTCCTTTTTTCGGCTTGAACTGCCAATATTTTGATAGACCGATAAATCAGCAGCTGTCATCCGGGCATTTTGTTCAAAAAATTCAAGCGGCTCGCTGAGCGACCAAAGCGCCAGGCGATAAGAATTTTCGTATTTGTTGAGTACAATAGGCATGGCTATTTCCAGGTGAATGTTTCAATGAGGTGATAAATGTCCTGCTCATAAAATTGAATGACCGGTTTCAAGGAATCGAAATTGGGAATTTCACTGATGTAGAAGGAACCCCTGATAAAATGATTCAAACTGTCGGTCAGGTGAAACTGCATGGTGGATGCCACATTCCCTTTGATCGTATAGATGGTTCCAAACACTTTTTTATCGGGATCGATGAATAAGTTTTCGTTGATGGCATTGGCTTTGATTGCGTGTTTGTAAGCCAGTTCACGTGATTCTTCAGTGAGTTTGAACAGGTTGTTTGTGACCTTTTTGTACGATAGGTGAATGTTTACTTTGTTTGCCGGACTGTAAATGTTGAGCCAGAAAGGTTCCGACAGAACAGAGGAGTCGGGTATTAAATGGGCATAAACCGGATATTCAAATGCATAAGGATAGGATAGTTGGCTGGTTTGATAGGCCTTTTCAGGAAAATCAATCCGGAAAAAACCTGTCGGTTTGGGTGCATATTTTTCTTTACATCCGCCCAGTAGCCAGACAAATATGAACAAGATGAAAACTGACAGGGTATATCTCATGATAGCGACAAAGGTAATACTTCCTTAAAGATTAGGGGAATCAAAGTTAAATACCACCTTAATTTTCTTGATCCGGCGTTTGTCCATGTCTTCAACGGTAAAGTCGATGTTTTGATAGTTGATTTTTTCATTCAGAACGGGAAAATCGCCCTTCATTTCCAGGAGCAAACCAGCCAGGGTATCGGCATCACCCTTCACCTCATCGAGTGAGCCCGATTCGATGTTGCAAATACGATAAAAATCATTGAGTTGCGTTTTACCGTCAAACAAGTAGGTATTGTCGTTGATGATTACAAAGGGGCGGTCTTCATCGTCGAATTCATCGATGATATCGCCAACAATTTCTTCCAGGATGTCTTCGAGGGTAACGATGCCTGAAGTTCCGCCATATTCATCTACCACTATGGCCATGTGTACCTTGTTTTTCTGAAAATCTTTCAGCAGGTCGTCAATTTTTTTGTTTTCAGGAATGTAGTAGGGAGGTCGTTGAAGAACCTGCCAGTTAAAGGAATCGGGTTTGTCGAGATGAGGAAGCAGGTCTTTCACGTAAAGAATTCCCGAAATGTGGTCAAAGGTTTCGTTGTACACCGGGATCCTTGAATAGCCCGATTCTTTAACAATATCAATTATTTTGAGGTAAGAGAACTGTTCATCGACCGCTACTACGTCGATTCGGGGTGTCATAATCTGATCCACACTGGTAGAGCCAAAGTTGATGATCCCTTCCAAAATACCCTTGTCTTCGTCGAACTCATTTTCATCGGTCAGTTCAAATGCTTGCGACAATTCGTCGATAGAAAGATTTTTATTGTACCTCGAAATGCGCCTGTTGACGATGGAGGTAGAGCGTATCAGGATAAAAATGATTGGAGAAAAAATTACCGAAAGAATTTTTAGTGGACGGGCCATGAAACCGGCAAAGGGCAGGCTATAGCTGCTGGCATAAATTTTTGGTAAAATTTCACCAAACAAAAGAATGACGAAGGTGATCACTACCACTTCCATGATGAAGCCCACGATGGGTTCATTGGTGAAATCCACCAGGTTGTTAACCATGTAAGTGGAAAGAATGACAATGCCCACATTGATAAAATTGTTGGCAACCAGGATTGTTGCCAACAATTTCTCGGGCAAATTCAACATTTCAAGAATCAGCTGGTGGATCTTCTTTTTTGATTCAGATAATTTGTTCCTGTCTGTTGGCGACAGGGAAAAGAAGGCCACTTCGGAACCCGAAATCAGCGCGGAAAAAAAGAGCAACAACAATAAGGCTGCAAAACCAATCAGGTGAAAAGTTTCTACCTGGTAAAATTGAATGTCCCACAAGGGTGAAGGAGGAATACTGTCGGGTTCCAAAATCAGCGAATTTAGGTTTTAAAACGGTAAATCGTCGGCGACATCGCCGGCGCTGAAATTGTTGTCTTCCACCGACATTTTTTCTTCGGGTTTTTGGTATTCTTCCCCGGTGTTGCTGCCATTTTCTTTTCGACCGAGCAACTGGATGGAATTGGCCACAATTTCAGTGATGTACTTTTTAACTCCGTCCTTATCGTCGTATGAACGGGTTCTGATCTGACCTTCAATAAAAAGTTGACGGCCTTTCTGGATGTATTTGCCGGCGAATTCGGCCAGTCCTCTCCAGGCTACAATGTTGTGCCATTCGGTGTTGGTTACTTTTTCGCCATTTTTGGCGGTGTAAGTCTCACTTGTAGCCAATGAGAATGTTGCTACAGCAACGCCATTGTCAATGTGACGAACTTCGGCATCTTTGCCAACGTTGCCCACTAAAATTACTTTGTTTACAGACATTGTTTGAGGTTTTAAGAGTTAAACATGCACATAAAGCTACAAATTGATGGCTTACGATGAGATTTTCGAAGGCAAATCTGTCATTTTTTTTAACAAAACCGCATTTTTGGGACATGAACTGCATCATTGCCCTTCAATTTTCTCATTCAGGTAGTTCTCGATCAATTTCGGAACCGGCCACTCAAAAATATTTCTTTTATCGATTTTAAGAAAATTTGAATGCATAAACTTTCCATTTTTTAATGCGACATGGATAAACCGCACATGGAGGTGCTGGTGAGTCAGCAGGTGATGGATGTTTTCAGATATGGCTTTGATTTCGACAGTAGCACTGCCGAAAAGTGACTTCCAGGCAGAAGAACCCATTACTTGTTCAACAGGTGTTGCAACAGGTGTTTCAATCAGGGGAAAATCATACAAGTTTTTCCAGATATCGGCAGCGATCCTTTTTTTCAGATAAACTGCACTTTGTTCCTCCACTACAATATAATAGAGATATCGGTTTGCAGGCTTGATTTTTTTCGTTTTCACCGGCAGGTCCTGTACCTTTTTGAGCTGAAAGGCCATACATTCGTTTTGGAAAGGACAACTTTGGCAAAGAGGCTGGGCTGGTTTACAATGCAAAGCCCCGAATTCCATCAAAGCCTGATTATAATCACCCGGGTGTTCAATGTGCATTAAGCTTGCAGCAAGTTTGGCAAATGTTTTTTTTCCTTCGCTGCTATCGATCGGGGTTTCGATGCCAAAAATACGTGATAATACCCGATAGACATTTCCATCGATGGCCGGGACTGCCTCATTGAATGCGATGGAAGCAATGGCAGCCGCAGTATAGTCACCAATTCCTTTGATGGTTTTTAATTGTTTAGCATTGCCCGGAAGCTGACCCTGATGCAGTTTGGCTATTTGACGGGCACCGGTCAGTAAATTTCTGGCCCTTGAATAATAGCCAAGCCCCTGCCACATTTTGAGTATTTCATCTTCACTGGCTTCAGCCAGGATGCTCAGGTTTGGGAAACGCTCGATAAAGCGCAGGTAGTATCCAATGCCCTGATCGATACGCGTTTGTTGTAAAATTATCTCTGAAATCCACACCCTGTAAGGGTCAGACTCATGTCGCCAGGGCAAATCACGCATGTTCTGCCTATACCACAATAAAATTTTGTTGCTGAAATCCAAGACCTTCCTCCATGTTTTACACTA
The DNA here is from genome assembly GCA_016938055.1 of Prolixibacteraceae bacterium. Classification (GTDB taxonomy): domain Bacteria; phylum Bacteroidota; class Bacteroidia; order Bacteroidales; family Prolixibacteraceae; genus Roseimarinus. The sequence goes on along the minus strand of JAFGVJ010000008.1, from coordinate 13,718 downwards.
TCCAATAAAACGAAAAAAATTCAGCTTTGTTTGGTATTTATTATTGGAAAAAAATTATCTTTGCCAACCGATTGTGGAATAAATAGTTGATAATTAAATATTTTAAGCAATGACAAAAGCAGATATTGTAAACGAGATTTCAAAGAACACAGGAATTGAAAAAGTAACTGTTCAGAAAACTGTAGAGGCTTTTATGGAGTCAGTGAAAGATTCATTAGTTGACGGGAACAACGTTTACCTTAGAGGATTTGGTAGTTTTATCGTGAAGAAAAGAGCTGAAAAAACTGCTCGTAACATTTCCAAAAACACAACCATTATTATTCCTGAGCACAACATCCCGGCATTTAAACCTGCTAAGACATTTGTGAATCACGTGAAAGACAAAGTAAAATAGATTATTATGCCTAGCGGAAAGAAAAGAAAAAGACATAAGATGGCAACGCATAAGCGTAAAAAAAGATTAAGAAAAAACCGCCATAAGAGCAAGAAATAATCTTTAAGCAAAGCCAGCTTAATTTTGAAAAAATTACGATTAAACCTAAGTTGCTATGCTACTTAGGTTTAATCCTTTTATGAATTTAAGTTCTTATACATATTTATTAATTCTCCCTTAAAATTTTTAATGTGAGTAGCGAGTTATTTATTAACGTTAGTCCCTCTGAGATTGTGATTGTTTTGATCGAAGACAAACGTATCGTAGAGTTGACCAGGGAGAAAAGTGGCACGAAGTTCGCAGTGGGCGATATTTACCTCGGAAAAGTAAAAAAAATCATGCCCGGGCTGAATGCTTCTTTTGTTGACGTTGGCTATGAAAAGGATGCTTTTTTGCATTACCTCGACATGGGCCCTCAATTCGCTACTTTGAATAAGTTTTTACACAATGCAACTTCATCAAAGGGTAGGTTTATACCCACCATCAAGTTGCATCCCGAACCAGATATTGACAAAAACGGGAAGATTACCCAACAGTTGCGTGCCGGTCAGAGCATCATGGTACAAATTGCCAAGGAACCCATATCCACTAAAGGTCCAAGGCTTACTTCCGAATTATCCATTGCAGGAAGATACATGGTACTGGTGCCCTTTAGTGATAAAATATCGGTATCGCAAAAGATTGAAACCGTTGAAGAACGTAACCGGTTAAAAAAACTTATTCAAAGTATCAAACCACGTAATTACGGAGTCATTATCAGAACAGCTTCCGAAGGGAAGCGGGTGGCTGATTTGGATCAGGAGTTAAAAAGACTGGTAAACAGGTGGGAATCGATATTGCCAAAATTGAAAAAAGTTCAGGCCCCAGGCCTTGTGCTGGGTGAGCTCAGCAGAACGACTTCCCTTTTGCGCGACATCTACACCCCCGAATTCAGTAACATTTATATCAACGACTTTGCTGTCTTTGAAGAAGTGACTGATTATATTGCCGGAATAGCTCCCGATAAAAAGAAAACCGTTAAGTTCTATGACAAAAAGGTGCCAATGTTCGATTCCTTTGGAATCGACAAGCAGATTAAAGCATTATTTGGCAAAACAGTAACCTTCAAAAGTGGGGCTTACCTCATTATTGAACATACTGAAGCCTTCCATGTAATTGATGTGAACAGCGGCAACAGAGCCAAGGCCGGTAACGACCAGGAAACAAACGCTCTTGAAGTCAACCTCGCTGCGTGCAATGAAATTGCACGCCAGCTACGTTTAAGGGACATGGGCGGTATTATTGTGATCGACTTCATCGATATGCACGATGCCGAAAACCGCCACAAAGTGTACAACAAAATGAAAGAGGTCATGGAAATTGACCGAACCAAGCATCACATACTGCCTTTAAGTAAGTTTTGCTTGATGCAGATTACACGACAAAGAGTTCGCCCTGAAGAAAACATCGACATCGCCGAGGGATGTCCGGTTTGTAAGGGAACTGGGAAGGTAACTCCAACCATTTTATTTACCGATGAAATTGCCAGTAAGATCGACTACATCTTTTCCGATCTGAACCACAAAAAAATCATCATTCATGTGCATCCTTTTGTGGATGCTTACCTGAAAAAAGGTGTTTTATCGATTTTGAGAAAATGGCGTTGGAAGTACAAAAAAAGAATTGAAGTGATAGCTGACGAGAACATCCAATTGCTCGAAGCTCATTATTTTGACGAATCTTTGGAAGAGATTATTTTCTGATCTTCATGGACCGGAAAATGAAAACCCCGTCAGGCACGGGGTTTTCTTATTTCAATCATATGCCTTCCGAAATTCCTAATAAACGTTAAAATACCTGCGCTACCCACCCCTTTGTGATTATTGTCACCATGCCCATAACCTTCCTTCTGTTTATTTGTTACATTTAAAATCTGTTTTACAGCCTCTGCTAAAATTATTATTGAGCTGTTCAATGTGTTTTTTTGTATGCATTTTCAAATGATTATAAACGATATAGATAGAAGATGAAACGATTGCTCCTTACCCTTGTTGTACTACTGACAGCCTGGTTTGCTCAGGCACAGATTATCAATCCTGTTAACTGGTCTTTTGATCAGAAAAAAATCACCGACACCGAATATGAATTGTATTTCGATGCAAAAATTGAAAAGGGCTGGCACCTTTATTCCAATGTTTTGCCCGAAGGAGGCCCAATTGCCACTTCCATCGTTTTTGAAAATACTGATGGTTTTGAGTTGATTGGTGAAATAAGCACAGTACCAAAAGCCGAAAAAGTATTTGACCAGATTTTCAATATGGAAATCGAATACTTTAGCAAGCAGGCCCGTTTTATTCAGAAAATAAAAATATCCAATCCCGAACTTGCTAAATTGAAAGGCTACGTGGAGTACATGAGCTGTAACGACGAAACTTGCACCCCACCAACCGAAGCCGATTTTGTATTTTCAATGGGAAGTAAGCAAACCACTCCTGTCGAGAAAGAAGAAGGGTCTATTGTGATTACCGATAATTTTAAGGTGGATACCAATCGGGGCATGCTCATTTTTTTCCTGTTTTCCTTTCTGGCAGGCTTGGCAGCCATCCTTACTCCCTGCGTTTTCCCGATGATCCCGATGACTGTTTCGTTTTTCATGCACAGCAATGAGTCGAAAGCCAGGGCGCGTATGAATGCAGTATTGTACGGCTTGTCCATCATTGCCATATACACGGTGATTGGAACACTGGTGGCAGTCATTTTTGGTCCCGATGCAGCCAACTGGCTCAGTACGCACTGGCTGCCTAACGTGATTTTCTTCGCGGTGTTCGTGATCTTTGCTTTTTCATTCTTCGGTATGTTCGAAATCGTATTGCCAAGCTGGATGGTGAACAAAGCCGATAAGGGAGCCGATAAAGGTGGTTTCCTGGGCTCTTTTTTCATGGCCCTGACCCTGGTCTTAGTCTCATTTTCGTGTACCGGTCCCATTGTTGGTGCCATTTTGGTAGAATCGGCCGGTGGACAAGTGCTCAAACCCATCATCGGAATGTTTGGTTTTGCGCTGGCCTTTGCGCTACCCTTCACCTTGTTTGCCCTCTTCCCGCAATGGCTCAACAAATTGCCAAAATCGGGCGGTTGGCTCAACTCCGTGAAAGTGGTCTTGGGTTTTGTGGAACTGGCCCTGGGTCTCAAATTCCTGAGCATTGCCGATCAAACTTACCATTGGGGCCTGCTCGACCGTGAAGTGTACATTGCCATCTGGATTGTCATTTTCACCCTCATGGGTTTCTACCTTTTAGGGAAGTTAAAATTTGCACACGACAGCGAAGTGAAATTCATTTCGGTACCCCGCTTGATGCTATCCATCGTGACTTTTTCGTTTGTCATTTACCTGATTCCCGGTATGTTTGGTGCGCCTTTAAAAGCCATTTCGGGTTACATGCCGCCCATGTCGACCCACGATTTCGACCTGCATAAAATTGTTCGGGAAGAAGTGGCATTGGTTGCCTCATCGGGTAGCAATTTTGTGATGAATGGTGATAAAGCCGAAGGCTGTGAAGAACCCAAATTCAAGGAGCTGCTGCACTTGCCTCATGGGTTGAACGGCTATTTCGATTATGAACAGGGCCTGGCTTGTGCAAAGGCTACAGGGAAGCCATTATTCATCGATTTTACCGGCCATGGTTGTGTGAACTGCCGCGAAATGGAAGCCACCGTTTGGAGCGATGCGCGTGTGTTAAGCCGTTTGAAAAACGATTTTGTGATCGTGGCTTTGTACGTCGATGATAAAACAAAATTGCCCGAGTCGGAATGGGTCACTTCGGAATACGACGGAAAGGTGAAAAAAACCATCGGGAAAAAATATGCTGATTTTCAAATTGCCCGCTTTGGCGTGAATGCCCAGCCCTATTATGTGATACTGGACCACAACGAGCAAATGCTGGTGCAACCCAAAGCCCGCGATTTGAATCCCGATAACTTTGTGAAGTTTCTGGATGATGCTTTGGCTGAATTCGCGAAGAGATAATAACAACAGTTCATTACAATTTGGAAATCTGACAGCTAAAGTAAAGCGATATTTTCCGAAGTTTATGATACAAGCCCCGCTCCATCGGGGCTTTTTTATTCGCTGTATTCACCGGTTACATCAGTCAGGGCTTCAAACCCTGTTTCGGTTACCAAAATGGTGTGCTCGTATTGAGCCGATAATTTGCCATCAATGGTCCGTGCAGTCCAGCCATCATGCTTATCAACTTTGGTGCGTGATTTTCCTTCGTTAATCATGGGTTCAATGGTGAAAATCATGCCTGGTTTCATCATGGGACCGGTGTTGCGACGACCGGTATGTTCTACCTGGGGTTCTTCATGAAAATCAATACCCACTCCGTGCCCGCAGAATTCGTATACTACTGAATGGCCTTTGGCCTGGGCATATCGCGAAATGGCAAAACCAATGTTGCCAAAATAACTGCCGGGTTTCACCTGCTGGATACCCAGGTTCATACAATGGTAAGTATCATCGATGAGCTGTTTTGCTTTTGGCGTAATTTCACCCAACCAGTACATTTTGCTGGTATCGCCGTAATAACCGTCGAGAATGGTGGTCACATCGATGTTGAAAATATCACCGGGTTTCAGAATGATGTCGGGCGAGGGGATACCATGGCAAACTACCTCGTTGAGGGAGATGCACGATGATTTGGGATAGCCGTTGTAGCCTTTGGTGGCCGGAATGGCCCCGTGGTCGCGAATGTATTCCTCAATGATGTTGTCGAGGGTTTCGGTTGATACCCCCTCTTTAATGAAGCCCTTGATCATCTCCAGCGCATGGCCCGCCAGCTGGCTGCTTTTCCTGATTCCTGCTATCTGTTCGGGCGTTTTAATGATAATCCCCATCGTTCCTGAATTTTCTACAAAAATGATGATTCATTACCGCTTTTCAAAATGCACTACTACTTTTGTAGAAACCGAATTTGTTTTTATGATGAAGTTTCACATTCATCCCGAAGCACCAGTTGTTTATAGCGAAGAATACCTGATTCGATCCTATCATGTAGACCGATACCGGAGGCTGACCATCCAAAAACTGTGTAGTTTTTTTCAGGATATAGCAGGAAATCACACCGTGGCTTGTGGCGTAGGTTGGGAGGTGATGCAGGAAGCCCAAATGTTCTGGGTGCTTTCGCGCTTGAAAATCAGCATCCATAAATTTCCCGAATGGCGCGACCGCATTGTGATCCGCACCTGGTCAAACGGCCTCGACGGACTGATGGCTGTTCGTCATTTTCAGGTTCATGACGAAAGCGGACAAGAGTTGGTCAGGGCTGTAAGCATGTGGCTGATGGTGAATACCAGTACCCGGCGCCTGGTTAGGCCCGAGGGCTACATGGAGAATTTTCCCCTGAACAGGGAACGCTTGTTCGACGAACTTCCTGATAAAATTGAGGGATTGAAAGGACCCATCAGTTTTGAACCGGCCAGGGTTTCTTTCACGGAGACCGATATGAACCAACACATGAACAACGTGAGTTACATTGACAGGATCATGAACTGTTATGATCCCGATTTCTTAGCGGACCAACAAATTGAAACCTTTGAGATCAATTTTCTGAAGGAAGCCATTCCCGGTGAATCCATCGTGGTGCAGCAGGAACAAACCGGACCCGGTACTTTTTTACACAACATTGTTCAGCATGAAAGCGGAAAGGAAATGGTGCGAACCCATACAGTTTGGAAGACCAAAGGTCCTGATCAAATATAAGCTGGTTCTCAGATTTTCATCACCCGGTCAATGTCACGTTTGGTGTCCTTCTCTTTAAGGCTCTCGCGTTTGTCATAGGTTTTCTTTCCTTTGGCAAGGGCAATTTCGAGTTTGGCATAACCCTTCTCGTTTAAAAAAAGCCGAAGGGGAACAATGGTAAAACCACTCTCTTTGATTTTTCGTTCCAGCTTATTGATTTCCTTTTTATTCAGTAAAAGTTTCCGCTCCCGCTTGGCATCGTGGTTGTTGATAGATCCAAAGAAATATTCGGCAATGTGCATGTTTTTCACATACAATTCACTTTTGTAAAACTGGCAATAGGAATCCACCAAACCTGCACGTCCTTCCCTGATTGATTTGATTTCGGTCCCCTGCAACTGCAGACCGGCGATGAAGGTTTCCAGTATTTCGAACTCGAAAAAGGCCTTCTTGTTTTTGATATTGACAGTATTTTGTGGTTTCAGTCCCATCTTAATAAATGATTAAAGCGGTTAATATACTCAGCAAATAAGCGATGAATATAAAGCTCATAAGGAGCAGGCCCAGCAAAACGATCAAATACTTCGCATTGCGAATCCAATGAACCTGGTAAAGATAATTCAATGCGTTGTAAACAAGGTACAGTGCATAAAATCCGCTTAGGCCAAAAATGTAGGCAAAAGGAAATAAGGCTGTCACAGTCAAAGCCAATATCAAAGGAATGGTTGCATAAATGGCCATCTTACGTGAAAATTCAAAAGAAACCGGAACCTTGTAAATTCTTGAAATTTCATAAATCATCATGTTGGCACCCAAAAATGAAACGACGATCAGAATCACTTTTCTGACGGCTTTGATGAGGGTATCGGTCAACAAAAAACCGTAACGCGATTCGAAGCACCAACTTCCCAAAAAAACGGCCAGCACCAGCACGAAAAGCCAGGGGAGCATAAAGCGCCTGAAACTGCCCGACTGAAAATCTGCCGATTGCTGAACCAAATTCCAGTGCCTGCGCGGATGCACCATTAGCCTATAGGTGGCCTGCCAAAGTTGCTGGATGTATTCGAATAATCTCATTGGTTTATAATCTGAAGGCCTCCCGGCATAAAGCACGAATGATCCCTGTTGTTCGGCGTTTCGTTTCAATACAAAAATACATTAGTTTTGCAAAACTGAAGTTTAATCGTGTCCTTGTTTTGTCCCAGTTACCATGAATTCATACAACATGATCACCATTTTGGGTGCTACAGCCTCGGGAAAGACCAGTGTAGCTGTACATACAGCGCATCGGCTGAACGGTGAGATTATTTCAGCCGATTCGCGTCAGGTATACCGGGGCATGGACATTGGCACGGGGAAAGACCTCGCGGAATACACCACCGATGGTCAAATAATCCCGCATCACCTCATCGATATTGTGGATGCCGGGTACGAATACAATGTGTTTGAATATCAACGCGATTTTGTGAATGCTTTTGAAAGTATCAGGAATCGGGGTCGCTTGCCAGTGGTGTGTGGCGGAACGGGGATGTACATCGAAGCGGTACTCAAAGGGTATCAGCTCATCAATGTACCCGTGAACGAAAGCTTGCGTCTGTCACTGTCCGGCAAGAGCCTTGCTGAACTGGAAACCATCCTGAAAACCTATAAAACCCTGCACAATGTTTCCGATGTCGATACCGTGAAACGGGCCATACGTGCCATCGAAATACAGGAATATTATACTAAAAATCCTCCCATCAACCACCACTTTCCGTCCATCAACAGCCTTATTGTGGGCATTGAGTTCGACCGGGAATCACGTCGCAGGAGAATTACCGAACGCCTGAAAACCCGCCTGAACGAGGGCATGATTGCCGAAACGGCCCGTTTGCTTGAGCAGGGCCTACAGCCTGAACAATTGATTTATTATGGGCTTGAATACAAGTATCTGACACAATTTGTAACCGGAAAACTGAGTTACGATGAAATGTTCAGACAGTTGGAAACCGCCATTCATCAATTTGGTAAGCGTCAGATGACCTGGTTCAGGAGGATGGAAAAACAAGGATTGGTCATTCACTGGCTCGATGGTACGCTGCCCATGGATGAAAAGCTACAACACATTGAACAGTGGTTCAAAAAATCGACAAAATAATTATTGGAACAAATCCACCATTTCTTCTTTCGAAATTGCCTGAAATGGATTGTTGTTGGTGATGAAAAGTCCGGCCAGAGCCGATTTTCTTTCTTTCAGCAATTGAATTTTTTCTTCAATAGAGTTTTCGGTGATAAACCGGTAAACAAAAACTTTCTTGTCTTGCCCGATACGGTGTGCCCTGTTAATGGCCTGGTTCTCGGCAGCAGGGTTCCACCATGGATCCAAAATGAATATGTAATCGGCCGAAGTGAGGTTCAGTCCAACGCCGCCAGCCTTCAATGAGATGAGGAAAATTCGTTTTTTTTCATTTTGTTGAAAATCCTGAATGACCTCCTCCCGGTTTCGGGTTTGCCCGGTGAGGCAGCTGTAGTGCCAGTCTCTTTTTTCGAATTCAGTTTGAAACAATTTGAGATGGGTGACAAACGATGAAAAGATGAGCACCTTGTGTTTTTCGGCCATCAGGTCTTCAAGGCTCTGGATGACTTCGTTGTATTTTCCGGAATCGGCCTCCGGGAACTGATACAAAGCCGGGTGATTAGCCAGTTGACGTAAACGGGTAAGGCCCTGTAGCGCCATGAAAGTAGACTTTTCCAAGCCCATTATTTCAATGTTTTCCAGTAATTTATTTCTGATCAGCGATTTGTGTTCTTCATAAATCCGTGCTTGCTCCTCAGTCATGGAGCAATACCTGATTTGTTCTGTTAAGGGAGGCAGGTCACTGGCAACCTGTTCCTTGGTGCGCCTAAGGATAAAAGGGGAAATGAGCTGGCTAAGTTTTTGCCGGCTGGTTTCATCATTCATTTTTTCAATGGGATGAATAAAGGCCTTCTTAAAATATTGCATTGAGCCCAGCAAACCCGGATTCAGAAAATTAAGTTGCGACCAAAGGTCTGTAAGGCTGTTTTCAATGGGAGTTCCGGTAAGCACCAGGCGCTTGTCGGCTTGCAAGGTACAAACCGATTGGTAGGTTTTCGACTCGCTGTTTTTGATGTACTGGCTTTCGTCCAAAATCAGGTAGTTGAAGGGAATGGTGCTTAAAAGAGCAAAATCGTTTCGCAGGGTTCCGTAAGTAGTGAGGATCACATCGTATTGATCGGCAATCCGTTTCAAACTTTCCGAACGTTTGCGGTGTACGCCCTGATGAAGGTAAACCTTCAGTTGCGGAGTGAATTTTTTCACTTCGTTCTTCCAGTTATGAACCAGTGAAGTAGGCACAATGATCAGGGAAGCCGGTTTGGAATTTGGCTGGCAGGTGAACAGTTCCAGTTGTTGATCGGTAATTGTAGGCTGTACTTGCTGATCTAACTGGTTTTCCATTTTTTCTTTCAACAGTAATACCAGCGTCTGGAGGGTTTTTCCCAGCCCCATGTCGTCGGCCAGACAGCCGCCAAAACCATGCATCCCCAGCATATGCATCCAGGAGTAACCCTCAGCCTGGTAGAGGCGAAGCTTAGCATTCAGTCCTTCGGGGACAGGCTGCAGCTCAACAGTGTTGGCATACAGTTCATTGATTTGTTTTCTGAGGGTTTCATCAATACTTATTTTCCCCTCAAACAGTTTGAAGTGATGTTTCGATAAGCGAAAACCTTCTTTTGTTTGTTCAGCAAAAGGAAGGAGTTCACTGAATTGTGCAAACCATTCTTCCGGTAAAATGACCACTTCGCCATTGGGTAGCAGGTATTCACGTTTCCCATTAAGAATATGCTTGCGCAAACGAATAAAGGGGACCTGAAATTCACCAAAAGTTACCACTGCGTAAAGGTCGAACCAATCGGACTGCATCTTGAGGTCAACCTTAAGCTGTTGGGAACCCAAATAAAAACGTTTACCATCAAGCGCCTGTTGAATGACGATCCCTACCTTTTGTAACTGCGGTTGATGTTGGTTGATCCAGCTGATACCAGAATAGGCCCGATCGTCGTTGTTCAGCTTGTTTTTGGGGGAGAGCATGAGCATACTGCTGTTCAACACTAAGCCCAACTCCTTCAAAAAGTTCACAATCCCTTTTTCCCAGTCGGCGTCTCTTTGGTGTTTAAAGAATTGAAATTGCCCGCTTTGGTGCCTGAATTCAACTTCAACCTGACCTGCTTTTCCCGCAGGAAAAATTTTGGAGCCATAACTGAATTTCAGTACCAGCATTGGATTCAGGTCCATACCTTGTTCGATGGAAAGGATGGCTTTTTTTTCTTCATCCATTTCAATAATATCGAAACCGCTTGCTTCAACATGATGTTCCTGTATCAGCTTCAGAACAAAACCTTTCATGTATTTTTCCACGACTGTGGGCGGAATTTTCACTTGCTCCTTTTCGAGAAAGGGAGCTAAACGCTTACCCGAAATTTTCTCGAAAGCGATGAGTTCATTATGCAGTACCATCCGGCAGGGAGTATCACTCACCATCAGTGGTTTTTTAAACAGCAATTTTAAGTTCTGGTTTTTGTATTTTACCGAAAGGCGGTAAGTTAGGCCCTGATCATCGAGATGAAAATGAAAGGTGGGCATGGCATAGGTTGTTCCAATGGTGATCAGGTCTTCGTCGTATAGGTTATTGTATTTGGCGGCTTTGTAATAAAGCCGAACCTTGTTCTCCCCGATAATCCGCAAGCATTCAACTATTTGTTTGTCGATGTAAGGAGTAATGTGCTCGTTAAAAAACTTTTGATCAATTTTTTGGAAGAAATCCTTACTACCCTGATTTCTGGAGAATTTGCGGGCAAGCACTTCCTCACTGTATTTGTCCATGAGCTCAACCAGCTGTTTTTCAATTTTGGAAAATCTTTCGGCTTGTTGTTGCAGATCGGTCTTCAGCACTGTAGAAACGATGGAATAAAAGGTGCCCTGTTGGTTCGGCACGATGAGAAAGGGAACCAAAATATGCCCGAACAGCCTGTGTTCCGTAAGCGCCACCACAAACTGCGGAATCTGTTTGCTCAGCTCCTCCACTTCATGCTTGGTGTTGTTTTGATGATTCATTCGGTACACTTCAACAATTAATAATGTGATCAGACTGAAAACTTTACATCGCATTTCATCCTTCCGTCTTTCGCATGCAGGCAAACTTCGAAAATAATAAAGATTTGCTTGATGATTGTCTCGGCTTACCTAAAAAATGTGCTTTTATTTTGTATCCTCATTTTAAATGAATCGAAATTTGACCTTCTGTTTGCTTTGTAAACAATAAACTGCCCGAATGAAATTATATTTTTGTATGTTCGAAACCGAAAAAATGAGATAAAACCAAAGCATGAACCGAATTGTAGAAAAGGAGTTTTTTTCAGAGAATGTGGTGAAATTGGTGGTGGAAGCGCCATTGATTGCCAAGGCTCGTAAACCAGGGAATTTTGTTATTTTGAGAGTCAGTGAAAAGGGTGAGCGTATTCCGCTAACCATTGCTGCAGCCGACGAAGTACAAGGAACCATCACCCTGATTGCCCAAAAAGTTGGGGTGAGCACCGAAAAACTGGCCCGGATGGAGCCGGGTGATCATCTGATCGACCTGGTTGGACCACTGGGGCGGGCTACCGATATTCATAAGGTAGGTACTGTGCTGGCCTGTGGAGGCGGTGTGGGGGTAGCGCCCCTTTTGCCCATTGTTGAAGGATTTAAGAAAGCTGGAAACCGCGTGATCAGCGTATTGGCCGCCCGTAGTAAGGATCTCATTATTCTGGAAAACGAAATCAGCAAGTGGTCCGATGAAGTAATCATCATGACCGACGACGGTTCGTACGGACGAAAAGGCCTTGTAACACAAGGTGCTGAGGAAGTCATTCTTCGTGAGAATGTTGACGAGTGCATTGCCATTGGACCGGCTGTGATGATGAAATTTACTGCCCTGCTCACTAAAAACTATGAGATTCCTACCCAGGCCAGCCTGAACTCCATGATGGTGGATGGTACCGGCATGTGCGGTGCCTGCAGGGTAACGGTTGGTGGAAAAACAAAATTTACCTGCGTGGATGGACCAGAGTTCGATGCTCACCAGATCGACTTTGATGAAATGATCATGCGCCTTGGTGGCTACCGTTCCGAAGAAAAAAAGGCCTTCGAACAATTCATGCAAAAATAGATTTTGAGACAATCAGAAAAGAATCATGACAAATTATACCGAATACTTAAAAGAACGCCGGGCAGAAGAATGGCGCGAAGAGCTGCGTAAAAAGTTAAAAGGAAAAGAACGGACCGACATTCCCCGCGTACACATGTCGGAGCTTGATCCGGCCAAACGGGTGAAATCTCAAACCATGGAGGTAAACCTGGGCCTTTCTGAAGATCAGGCGCTGGTGGAAGCATCTCGTTGTATGGACTGTGCAAATCCTACCTGTATTGAGGGCTGCCCCGTACAGATCAACATTCCCGAATTCATTAAAAACATTGAGCGAAAGGAATACGGACTTGCCGCGCAAACACTGAAGCGCACCAGCGCTTTGCCTGCTGTTTGTGGACGGGTATGTCCTCAGGAGAAGCAATGCGAAGAACAATGCTTCTATACCATCAAGCTGAAGAAAGATCCCATTGCCATTGGTCACCTTGAACGCTTTGCGGCCGACTGGGAACGCGAAAGCGGCGCCATGTCGGTGCCAGATTGCCTGCCATCGAACGGTAAAAAAATTGCTGCCATTGGCTCCGGACCAGCATCCCTTTCTTTCGCGGGCGATATGGCCAAACTGGGCTACGATGTGACTGTTTTTGAGGCGCTGCACGAAATTGGAGGCGTGTTGAAATACGGGATCCCCGAATTCAGGCTGCCCAACAGCATTGTGGATGTTGAGCTCGATAACCTGAAGCAAATGGGGGTGAAGTTCGTCACCAACTTTATTGTGGGAAGAACAGCAAGCTTCGATGATTTAAAGGCTGAAGGTTTTGAAGGCTTTTTCGTGGCCAGCGGTGCCGGTTTGCCTCGATTCATGAATATCCCGGGTGAAAATTTTAATGGCATCATGTCCAGCAACGAATACCTTACCCGGGTGAACCTGATGGGGGCTGCCGATGGTGAGCATGACACGCTAGTGTTGCGTGGTAAGAATGTGGCCGTGATTGGTGGCGGAAATACGGCCATGGACTCGGTACGTACTGCCAAACGCCTTGGTGCCGAAAGGGCCATGATTGTTTACCGTCGTTCCAGGGTTGAAATGCCTGCCAGGGTCGAAGAAGTGAAACATGCCGAAGAAGAAGGCATCGAATTCATGAACCTGGCCAACCCCCTTGAATATTTTTCCGATGAAAGCGGACGTGTGAACAAAATGCGTGTGCAATTCATGGAACTGGGTGAGCCCGATGCCTCGGGGCGACGTAGGCCCATTCCCAAAGAAGGTTCCGAAACCGATATCGACGTTGATCTGGTCATTGTAGCCGTGGGCGTTTCACCCAACCCGCTCATCCCGGCCTGTTTGCCCGATTTGAAAGTGAGCCGCTGGGGAACCATCGAGGTG
>JAFGVJ010000400.1 GCA_016938055.1 Prolixibacteraceae bacterium | reverse complement strand
TCTGACCATGTAACAGCAGCCAGGTTGGCCCAGAAGAAGGGAAAAACTTTAAGCGATCTGCAACTGATTTCTACCAAAACCTTCACACCCGAACAACACAATGCCAGTTGTGCGCCATGTCACGCCAAAATGCAGGCCATTACTCCTTCCTATTTCCCCGGTGAAAAATATTTCGACAACTTCGATTTAATTACCCTCGAAAATGCTGATTTCTATCCCGATGGACGTGATCTGGGCGAAAACTATACCATGACTGGATGGCACATGAATCGTTGTGCCAATAAAGGCGAATTACATTGTGTAAGTTGCCACACCTCGTCAGGAAGATACCGATTTAAAAGTGAAGAATTGGTCGCGGCCAATAAGGCGTGTACCAATTGCCATGCTGAAAAAGAACAGCATCATAAACAACATACGCATCATCAGATGACTGATCATTCGCCCAAATGCATCGATTGTCACATGCCCCAAACACAATTTGGTCACATGACCCGTAGCGACCATAGTTTCAGGCCACCTATGCCAAGGGCCAGCATGGCCTTTAACTCCCCCAATGCCTGCAACCTATGTCACAACGACAAAGACGCACATTGGGCTCAGCAACAACTCCTCAGGTGGGGAAAAGACAAAGGATATCAGGATAACACAATTGCTGCAGCCCGACTGCTGGTAGATGCACGAAGCGGAAACTGGGAAAAGAAAACAGCTATTCTCAAGGCCATCAGCTCCAATCAATACGGTGAAGTATACACCACCTCTTATCTGAGATTGCTGGGAACCCTCGATGATCCTAACAAAAAAGAGGCAATTTATGCAGCCCTCACTTTCGACTCTCCGCTAATCCGAAGCGCAGCCGCAGGAGCCCTAAGGGGCTTTACCGATGAAAGCACAAAGCGGCATTTATTAAAGGCAGCTCAGGATGAAATCAGGCTGGTACGGCTGGCTGCTGCCCACTCACTCACGCTTTTTGATTGGCAAAGCCTGCTCTCTGAAGAAAAAAACATCGTTCAAAAAGTCAGTGAAGAATACACCCATTCACTCGTCACTCGCCCCGATGACTGGAGTGCCCATTATAACCTGGGAAATTTCTACCAAAATACCAGACAAACAGATCAAGCCATCGCTGCTTATGAAACAGCTTCGAAGTTGGCACCAGATGTTATTCTGCCTTTGGTAAACAGCAGCTACCTTCTTTCGCTTAAGGGCAATCAAAATGAAGCCAGAACAACATTAGAAAAGGCATTGGAAATTGAACCCATGAACGAAGCAGTCAATTTTAATTATGGTTTACTCATGGCTGAATTACTGCAAACTGACAAAGCCGAAATAGCCTTGAGAAATGTTTTGGAAATCAACAACAAAAATGCATCGGCTGCCTATAACCTTGCCATCATCGTTTCTCAGCAAAACATGAAGGAAGCTTGCAGTTTATGCCAACTAGCTTATGAAACTGATCCGAAAGAAACCAGGTACGCCTATGCCTATGCGTTTTATTTGAACCAAACCGGAAGGATACAGGAAGCCATCGGGGTGCTTCGCCAAGCAGTCAATAATCACCCGGATCATGCATCATCGGTTTTTTTATTGATCAACATTTACGAAACTGAAAATAACATTCAGGAAGCCATCAAAATTTGTGAATTGGCATTACGAAACAACGCCCAAAACGAGCATTTAATTGCAGAACTCAAAACTAAGCTCATTCAACTACAAAGCATGCAACTCTAGCATGATGATCGAAAAAATAAAATATATTTTGGAAGGAACAATCAGCTTTGTTGGAGCAAAATGCTCCTATTATTTTTCATGAGGTTCAAGGCGCATGATTGTTGAAAATAACCAACCCAATTTTCAAAATAGTTTACCTGCCACTATTGGATTAGCCCTACTTTTAACGAGTTAAAAAATTAAATCAGCGCTGTCATGAGAAATACTATCATATTAACAATCATCACTGTGATCATCGTGATGTCTTTTTTCAGTTGTTACCCCCCCAAAGACCATTGGGAACTGAAATCACCCAATCAACAACTCAATGTAAAAATTACCCAACAAGCTACAGTGCTTCATTACGAGTTAATGCTAAATGAAAATGGAAAAAAACTTCAGGCCATTGAACCTTCCCCCCTTGGTATTGTCCGCGAAGACAATGATTTTTCAACGAACTTAACCTTTAAAACCAGCACGTTCAAAAAGAACATCAAAGAAGAATACAGAAAGACTTCGGGTAAAAAGCTGGAATGCACGACTGCATACAATGAATTGACCCTCGATTTTGTCAACCCTGAAAATCAATGGGTGAAAATTATTTTCAGGGCATTCGACGACGGGATTGCCTTTTGTTATGAATTTCCGGAGAACAACGAAAAATATGTTCGGATATTGAAAGAAACATCTGGCTTCAATCTGCCAGATGGCCATGCATGGATGCATGCTTACGATACCGTTTCCACCTGGGCTCCAGGTTACGAAACTTACTACGAAGGTCCAATGCCCATTGGCACACCTGCCCCCCTGAATAAAAATGGTTGGGCATTCCCCGCCCTTTTTGAAACAAACGAAAAGGTTTGGGTATTGATTAGCGAAAGTGGTTTCGACGGCACCTATGTGGCATCGCACCTCGATGTTACTGAAAATGGTACCTACCTGCTAAGAAACCCGGAGAAAGATGAAGCGATGGGCTTTTACGAAAATACTTCGTATGCCAAATTGCCTTTGCGTACTCCGTGGAGAGTGATTGCAGCAACAAGCGAATTGAATACCTTGCTCAATTCGAACCTGACTACTGACCTGGCCACCCCATGTGTCGTCGATGACCTTACCTGGATAAAACCGGGGAGGGCCAGCTGGAGCTGGTGGTACGATAACGATTCGCCACAGGATTATCAGTTAATGTTACCTTACATCGATATGGCCTCCGAATTAGGCTGGGAATACTTTTTGGTAGATGCCAATTGGAACACGATGAAAAACGGCACCCTGAATGAATTGGCCGTTTATGCCAAAAACAAAGGCGTAGGACTACTGCTGTGGTACAACTCGGGCGGCAAACACAACGTGGTGACCGAAGGCCCTCGTGATCTGATGGACGATCGGAGCATACGGCGTAAGGAGTTCCAACGCATCCACGAAATAGGGATCAAAGGCATCAAAGTTGACTTCTTTCAAAGTGACAAACAACGGATCATCAAACAATACATCGATATTCTGGAAGATGCAGCTGAGTTTCAATTACTGGTCAACTTCCATGGCTGTACCCTGCCAAAAGGTTGGCGCCGAACCTACCCCAACCTGGTAGGTATGGAAGCCATCAGGGGTGGTGAGTGTTATATCTTCGACCCCCTTTATCCCGAGAAAGCACCTTCGCACCTTGCCATTGCAGCATTTTCTCGTGGAGTGATTGGACCAAGCGACTATACCCCCGGTGGTTTTGCCAACAATACTTATCCCTTTAAAACCACGTTAGCTTTTGAATTGGCTTTACCCATTATTTTCGAAAGCGGCATCACTCATTTTGTAGATCCACCAGCTGCCCTCAACGAGCAGCCTGCCTTTGTGATCGATTTTCTGAAAAACATTCCGGTTGTATGGGACGAACTGATCTACCTCGACGGTTACCCGGGCGAGTACCTGGTGATGGCCAGGCGCAACGGTGAAAACTGGTACCTGGCCGCGATGAATGCAAAACAAACGGCGCAGCTCATCAACATTGACCTTACTCCTTTATCGATAAGCGATCAGTTGACCATCATTACCGAAGGTGATGAGTCTCGTACCTTGCAGCTCAAAAATGTAAAGCTGAACAAAAGTCAACTTCAATTAGAAATCAAGCCCCTGGGGGGATTTGTTGGCACTAACTGATGATAAAATGATCAAAATGAAACATGTATTTTTCCTTTGCTGCTTGTTATTGATGAACAATCAGCTTTTGTTTTCTGCCGAAATAAAAGAAATAAACCCTCTCACCAACAGGGTTATTCTCCTCCATTTCATCGAGGGTCACGTGGATTATCCCAATGCACTTCATGTCAACCGCCTTGATGTCAAAAAGGCATCAGAAGCTTTATCGTACACCATCGTCAGCCATGATGATGATGATTATGGTACACCAGTCACACCGGCCGAAACAGGCAGGAAAAGCAAGGGGATGGCTTTCAAAAAAGATGCTCCCTGGGCCGGTGGATCTGCGGATCCAAGCTCCAAGCCCTGGGCATCGGAGCACTGGTTGTACTTAATGCTCGACAAGCCTTTGAAAAGCGGAAAAAGTTATACCTTGAATACAGGCAATCTGGTGACCAACGGAGACAGCTGGGAAATCGTCTTCGATGAAAAAACATCGCGCAGCGAGGCCGTGCATGTCAACACCCTGGGGTATGCACCACATGCGCCAAAATACGGCTATGTGTACCAATGGATGGGCGATCAGGGCAACTTTAAACTTGGCTCATACCAAAGCAACAAATTCTATTTGTATAAAGACGAAGATGAAGAACCAGTCTTTACAGGCACTCTGAAAAAACGGAGCAATGCCGATAACCCTGAAACCGGACAAACCAAGGATACCCCTCAGCAAAACTTTCTGGGTGCAGAGGTTTACGAGTGTGATTTTTCAAGCTTATCTGCCGAGGGAAATTACAAATTAGTGGTTGAAGGCATTGGAAGTTCATTCTCTTTTAAAATTGGTGAAGACCCTGTGTGGGAAGCCTACTATCACGGGGCACGATCGTTGTACCACCAACGGAGTGGTATCCGCTTAGCCCCGCCTTATGCACAAGATGGCTACATCAGGCCGGTGAATCAAAATACCAAAGTGACCAGCGACGATGGAACTGATTTCTCGGGAAAACTTTTGTATTGCACCTTACCTTGGGTGGAATGGGAACAAGGCGAAACAGGCGGAAGCTCCCAGGCGGCCATACGGGCTGCCTCCATTGGCAATCAAATCGATGTAGCCGGATGGTACCACGACGCCGGCGACTGGGACGGCTACTTCTCGCACCAACGTGTGCCTGTGTTACTCATGCTCACTTACGAAGCATTTCCTCAGCGTTTCATGGATGGGGATCTTAACATCCCTGAAAGCAGTAACGGTATACCCGATATCGTTGATGAAGCATCGTGGCTGGTAAAATTCAATTACCGTCTGAGAAAGGAACTCATAGCCAAGGGTTTTAGTAATGGTGGGGTTGGCGGTGCACGCATTGCCCCTGATTTCTTTACGGCAGTAGATGGGAGCGCCGAAAGCCAGGTGCCATCGTGGAAAGAGTTCCGCAGAACAGTAGTGACCAACGCCGATGCATACATGACCTACCTTTATGCAGGACAGGCAGCACAATTGGCTTATATTCTTAAAACACTGGCAAAAAATCCGGAGAGTTTTCCGGTTGAACTGCTCGACCATGTTGAGTTTGAGAAGATGAGCTACGATACCGTCAACTGGATTAGAGAAGCAGAAGAAGCATACGCCTGGGCTTCGTCCCCTGAGAACCAACCATCGAAACATGCACATTACAGCAGCGAACTGTGGGTGTATCAAATGTATGCTGCGGCCGCACTCTATCGCTTAACCGATAAGGAAGAATACCACAACGAAGCACTTTCTTTACTGGATAAAGTGAAGGCCAAAAGCCGTCTTGAGGAGGACGAACGTTACGGGGTTTACACTTACCTGATGAGCAACAATGATGATGTTGATCCCCTGTTGCAAGATGCATTAAAAACGCTGGCAAAAATGAATGCAAGGATTTTTGCTACTGATGCTGCCGAAAAAAGAGGTCTTCGCTGGGGCGGGCTTTTCGACTTTCCAATGCTTGTTGGGCAAGCCACTACCCCCTGGATGTTCGAGGCCATGATGGCCTTTGCTGTAACCGGAGATCAGCAATTCTCTAACGTTGTTCATACCACCGCCGATTATTTCTTAGGCAGCAATCCTTTGCATACCACCTGGATGACCGGAGTAGGTCCGCGCCCGGCTCGCGGTGGTTTTCACCTGGACACCCGCTATTTATGGGACAACAACTGGATGACATACCCCGGCTTTGTGCCTTATGGTCCATGGTCGATGGAATATGGATATGAGCCTTACAAATGGACCATCGACGGTGTGGAAATGGAAGGCGGACAAGGCACCTGGAACAAAGACTGGGCAAATTTCTCCATGTACCCGTTGATGAATGAGTGGCCGGGACACGAGCGATACAACAACAACATCCATGCGCCCATGTCAACCGAAAACACCATCCATCAACAATCGGTTTATCTTTTCATGGCCTATGGATTTGTGAATAACAGCAATCATTCAAACAAGGAGGCTCCGGTGAAGATTGGCTCCATACAACTCAATCAATCCAACCTACATTTTACCAAAAAAGGAGAACAAATCATTTTGAATGCCACCATTGATGAGGAAATGGCCTCATTTCCTGCCATAAAGTGGAGTTCCTCCGACCAACGCATTGCCCATGTAGATGCTTTTGGGCGGGTTACGGCCATTACAAAAGGGCAGGCAGTAATCACCGTATCCACCCTCGATGAAAGTGTTTCAACCAGTATCAACGTCCAATGCAATTGGGAAGAAATCAATGTGGAAAGCATCAGCGTTTCTCCCAAAGAAATTGAGATGGTTGTTGGTCAGAAAAAAAAAATTGAGGTAAGATTTAATCCTGAAAATGCTTCTAACAAGTTTATCGACTGGCTTTTTACAAGCGATGGTATAGTTGAAATTGACCAAAACAACATACTTAATGCCATTGCACCCGGTAATACAAGCGCCATTGCAATATCGCTTAACAGTCAAAAACGCGACACACTCAACGTTGTTGTCATTGAAGCTACCGACCACATAATGGCCGACTTTGATACGGTAATACCCGTAACCACAGCGCCACAGCCCGATAAAGCACAACTTTATACGCCCGAAGGCACTAATGATGTGGCATTTGATAATCCTTTGGTTAACGAAGCCAACCCAAGTGCCAAAGT